>PWQB01000126.1 GCA_003556955.1 Nostocaceae cyanobacterium CSSed10_463m | reverse complement strand
CCTACAAGGGAAGGGGCAAAAATCTCTAACGTGGTACGAAATAATAGGCTTTTTAAGCCTCTCTCCTTGCAGGGGAGAGGTTTGGAGAGGGGTCATATCCAGCTTATCGAACTCACGTTAATATAGCTAAAAGATGTGTATATACAATTAATTAACAATACTGCCTTATACTAGTATCAGTTATTTGCTGGTTGTTTGCCTAAGCTTAATCCAGTAATAACACGTAAAAAGACAATAGTATAAAAAGAGCTTATTTGGCTCGATTTTAGCGTTGGGGAAAAATTCAACCACAATGTTATCCAAACTTCAGTCCGTGAAATTGTTTCGCTGCTTAGTTGGCCATATACCTGCGAAAGTGCAACTAAGATCGGTTCTGATTGTGTCGTTGATCTTAATTGGTGGTTTAATCGGGTTTTTGGGCTACCCGTCATTGCAGAACGGACAGGAAGCTATAAAAAAGCAAGTTATTCAATTAGAAACCGAAATTTGCGATCGCATCGAACAACACCTCAATAGCTACTTCACGGATTTTAAACGAACTAATCACATCAATGATCACAAATCTACTGTCCTCAAAGGTGAATTGATTGGCGTTGAGAGTCTGGATAATCACAGGCTTTTGAACAGTAAAATTTCCCCATATCAAGGGATTGGTCAGCTTTATGCACCAATTTATCACGACCTGCTGATAGCTCTTCTTTTAAGTGTAGCGGACTTGTTAGTAGTTGCAAAAGTTAGCTTTTTGATTCAGCGCTGGATTATGAAACCAAATATGAAATTAAACATAGCCACAAAAGAAATCGCTCCAGGTGAATGGCCGCAACCCATCTCTACTCAAGAATGTGATGAAATCACAGAACTAACCCAGTCAATTAATAGTATGGCAGAGCAATTACACAACTCTTTCAAAACTTTAGCATCACAACGGGCTGAAATCAAAACTTTAAAAGAGAAATTATCTGCAAGTCACAGTCAAATAACTCAATTACAAACTACTCAACAAATTTCTGAGCGGGAAAACCACGCTAAAAGTGAATTTATCGCTAATATGAGCCATGAACTGCGTACCCCACTGAACGCCATTCTCGGCTTTACTCAAATCATGAGTTATGACACTTCTTTATCCGTCGAACATCAACAAAATTTAGCTATCATCAATCGGGCTGGAGAACATCTGCTGCACTTAATCAACGAGATTCTGGAACTGTCAAAAGTTGAAGCTGGTAAAACTACATTGAATATTAGCAGTTTTGACTTAGTTCGCCTGTTGGATGAATTACAAGAAATGTTTCGTTTTCGCTCTGTATCTAAAGGACTGCAACTAATATTTGAATATACACCAAATATTCCCCAATATGTGCAAACTGACGAAAGCAAACTACGTCAAGTCTTAGTCAACCTGTTGGAAAATGCTTTCAAATTTACCACGACTGGAAGTGTATCGTTACGCGTTTCAATAGAAACTGGATATCAGGATCTCAGGGAACAAGAAGAGAATTGGGGTGTAACTTCATCTTCTTTCTTAATTTTCGAGGTAGTAGACACGGGTTCTGGTATTTCTCCCCAAGAAATTAACTTGCTTTTTGAAGCTTTTAAGCAAACCGAAAGTGGTAAAAAGTCTCAGGAGGGTACAGGACTGGGTTTAGCAATTAGTCGCAAATATGTGCAGCTGATGGGTGGTAATATTACTGTCAGCAGTATACCAGGTATAGGAAGTAAATTTACCTTTAATATTCTAGCTATTCCAGGTTCAGCTAGCGAAATACCGATACAGCAACCGCAACTCCAAGTGGTTACTTTAGCTCCAGGTCAGCAAGTATACCGAATATTGGTGGTGGATGATGTCTTAGAAAGTCGTTTAGTTTTAGTTAAACTGCTATCATCTATTGGCTTTATTGTCCGAGAAGCCACTAATGGTCAAGAAGCGATCGCCCAATGGATGGAATGGGAACCACATCTGATTTTTATGGATATGCGGATGCCGATTATGGATGGTTACGAAGCCACAAAAATTATTAAATCTAGTGTTATGGCTCGGAAAATGAAAAAAAATCTCAATATCCATAATGATAGATGGAAAAAATTTGCCATCCAACTTGCAGCTCTCACAGATACCCTGATCGGATATCAGTGGTTACAAAACCAGGAACTTCATGTTAGTTACAATTCTTCAAATATTGACAAGTCTGCAAAACTAAATATTATTCCACGGGGGAAGGAGACCCAGCAGCAATGGATTCCTCAGACTCAGGCAGTGATTATTGCTCTGACTGCTAGCGCCTTTGAGGAAGAACGACAGAAAATTTTATCAGCTGGTTGCGATGATTTTATTCGCAAGCCATTTACACGGGAAGTATTACTAGATAAGGTGAGGCGACATCTAAGTGTAAAATATATCAGCCAAGCAGAAATTAGTAAAGATGTAGATGCTGATCCCGAAAATCAGAGATTGCCCAACGAGACCGACATTCTGAGGCATTTGTCACAAATGTCACCGGATTGGTTACAAAATATACACTATGCCGCAGCGATTTGTAGTGATGACTTAATTCTAGAGTTACTCCAAGAAATACCGCCAGCTAAAAGTCAACTTTTCCAATTATTCAGAGATTTAGCCAGCGAATATCAGTTTGAGAAAATTATGGCATTGACCAGAACGAAGGCAGAATGAATTACAAGCGATTAGATCCAGAGAAAAAAGATATTTTGATCATTGATGATACGGTAAACAATCTCCGCGTTTTGTCCTCTATCTTGACAAAAGAAGGATATAGCGTTCGCAAGGCATTAAATTGGCAAATGGCCTTGACTGCTTGCCAATCAGCGTTGCCGGATCTAATCTTACTCGATATTATGATGCCGGATGTAGATGGCTATGAAATTTGCCAACGTTTAAAAGCATGGGATATTACAGCAGAAATACCAGTCATATTTATTAGTGCTTTAGATGATGTTTTCGATAAAGTCAAGGCTTTTCAAGTTGGAGGAGTTGACTATATTTCTAAACCATTTGATTTTCAAGAAATTTTAGTACGTGTCCACAATCAATTGGCATTAAGAACAGCACAATTAGAAATATTAAAACTAAATAATGAATTAGAAAAGAGAGTAAAACAGCGGACGTTGGAATTAGAGACAACCTTAGAAATCCTGCAAAAAGAAATTGCTTCTCGTCAGCAATTGCAAGGTAAACTGCTGGATATGGTGTTACATGATTCCCTCACAGGTTTACCGAACAGATTTATGTTTAGTAAGCGGCTGGAAAAAGCTTTAACTCTAGCAAAGCAAGAATCAAATTATCAATTTGCTGTATTATTTTTAGATTGCGATCGCTTTAAGGTTGTTAATGATTCTTTAGGGCATTTAGTCGGAGATGAATTACTCGTAGCCATTGCGCGTCGGCTACAATTATGTCTGAGAGCCAATGAGACTTTAGCAAGATTAGGTGGTGATGAATTTGGCATTATCTTGGAAAATTTGCCAGATATTAATGCCGCCATCCAAGTAGCTGAACGCATTTTAGAACAGCTATCACTTAGCTTTAAACTTTCTAGATATGAAGTCTTTATGAATGCTAGTATTGGCATTAATTGGGGCAGTAAAGACTACGAGCAGCCAGAGTATTTACTGCGAGATGCTGATACAGCAATGTATCGTGCTAAAGCGTTGGGCAGAGCCAGATACCATCTTTTTGATCCAGCTATGTATCAAGAAGCTATTCAGCTTTTAGATTTGGAAAATGATTTGCGTCGAGCTGTCGAAAGGGAAGAATTTGTTGTCTATTATCAACCAATTGTTTCTTTAAGCACAGGGAAAGTATCTGGTTTTGAAGCACTTGTACGCTGGAAACATCCAGTCCGTGGTCTAATTTATCCCTCAGAATTTATTCCCATAGCGGAAGAAACAGGTTTAATCAATTTTATTGATAAATGGGTATTGCGTTCAGCTTGTAATCAATTACGTATTTGGCAATCTTACCCATTTATATCAAAAGACTTAACTATTAGTGCTAATTTAAGTGCGCGGTTATTTTCGCAACCTAACTTAATATTTGAAGTTGATAAAATTATTCGTGACACTCAAATCAATCCGAGTTGTTTAGAATTGGAAATTACTGAAAGTGTCATCATGGAAAATAATCATGCTGTCAAAGGGATTGTGCAGCAGTTAAGACAAAGAAATATTAAATTAATCATGGATGATTTTGGTACAGGTTATTCTTCTTTAAGCTATTTACATAAATTTCCTTTAACTAAACTAAAAATTGACCAATCATTCGTAAAAATTATGGGAGAGAATCCCGAAAATATGGGACTATTACCAGCTATAATTAGTATTGCCGAATCAATGGGAATGATTGTAATCGCTGAAGGAGTTGAAACCAGAGAACAATTAGAAAAATTGAGGACTTTAAATTGTGGTTTTGCTCAAGGATATCTATTTTCTAAACCCATAGAAGCAGAATTAGTCCTTAACTTTCTGAAAACAGCACCACAATGGTGATCACAAAATCACTGTCTGTGATAGGTTGGGTGGCGTAGCTATAGAAGTCCCTACTTAGACTTTTTTTTGGTATAGAACCCAACAGTAAAATCTCTGACTATAGGCGGTTGACAGACGATTCCTAGAGTGAGACTCTAAGCAGTAAGAACTCAGGATGAGAAATTCAAGACTTTTTCCATATTAGAGACTACTATTTTTAGTTTCCTAAACGCATAATAGAAATGTGACTGATTTGTTCGCCCCTTTACAATCCTTGAAAGAAGGACACTGGTTCAAACTGATCTGCGGAGCCAGCTTCCAACATCTGCCAGCTGTCAGAAGTCTAACATTGGCCTATACATTGGCAGGTGCTGACTGTATAGATGTGGCAGCTGATCCGGCAGTGATAGCAGCAGCGCAGGAAGGGATAGAAGTAGCCAGGCGTGTGGTGCAGGATGCCAAGGCGCGGGGTTATGCCTATCAAGGCAATTTACCTTTTTTGATGGTCAGCCTTAACGATGGCGAAGACCCCCACTTTCGCAAAGCCGAGTTTAACGCTAGTGAATGCCCCCCAGATTGCCCTAGACCCTGTGAAAGTATTTGCCCAGCCCAAGCGATCGTATTTAACCACAGGGATGAATTTTCGGGAGTGGAAGCCCAAAAGTGCTACGGCTGTGGACGTTGCATACCCGTTTGCCCTTATGGTAAAATTTATACAAAATCATATATATCGACTGCGACAGCGATCGCGCCATTGGTAAAGTCAAAGGTCGTAGATGCGGTAGAAATCCACACAAAAGTTGGAAATTTGGCAAAATTTCGCCAATTATGGCAAACAATTTCACCGTGGGCTGATCAACTTAAAGTAGTAGCCATTAGCTGTCCCGATGGCGAAGGCATGATTGACTACCTACGAGCAATTGCTGAAATAATTACTCCATTGCGTGGGTGCTTAATTTGGCAGACAGACGGCCGTCCTATGAGTGGTGATAT
>PWQB01000824.1 GCA_003556955.1 Nostocaceae cyanobacterium CSSed10_463m | reverse complement strand
TTGATTTGTATAAAGTCATTGATTTAATGATGGCTTTATCTCAAGACCTGCAATTAAGTTTTGAGGAAAAATTAGCTAATTATCAAGAGGAACGAAAAATGCCACTTTTAACTAACATCGAGCAACGCGCCATAGAAAAAACCACAAAACAAACTCGGAAACAAGATATTTCTGACTTACTGGTTAGTCGTTTTGGTAATTTACCCGAAAATTTGACCGAAGATATTGGGAAAATTCAGGATATAAATATTTTGAAACAACTTCTAATATCAACAATTAGCGTTAATTCTTTAGAAGAATTTGTACGACTTATTAACTCTCATTTACCAGAAGCAGATTAATAGATGTAGGTTGGGTTAAGCGACAGCGCAACCCAACAATTGATAATATACTTTACGAAAGAGGTTATAACCGTAAAGAAATTATTGATTTGTATAAAGTCATTGATTTAATGATGGCTTTATCTCAAGACCTGCAATTAAGTTTTGAGGAAAAATTAGCTAATTATCAAGAGGAACTAAAAATGCCACTTTTAACTAACATCGAACAACGGACTATAAAAAAAACTCGGCAACAAAATATTATCACACTTGTACAAGTGCGGTTTGGTGATATTCCCGATAATTTAATTACAAGCATTAATCAAATTGATGGTACATCTTTTTTAGAAAAAATATTTGTATCAACAATTAGCGTTAATTCTCTAGAAGAATTTGCACAGCTTGTTAACTCTAATTTACCAGAAGCAGATTAATAGATGTAGGTTGAGTTAAGCGAAAGCGCAACCCAAATGACCAAAATTAATATCAGGACAAATCTGAGTTAAAGAAGCTGAAAAAATTATGGATGAATTAGCATAATGACCTTACATAAAAACCTTCTTAATAAATATATATCTCGCTTTGAAGAACTTATTATTAAAGGAGAAAATATAGTTTCTCCGAATTTCCTGCCATTGCCATCTTCTCGTATTAATCCCTTTAATCCCTTTCAAAGCGACAAAAATGCTCAACAGATACAATTAGCTGAATGGAAAACAAACTGTATTTCTTTATTACGTCAAGTCCTCCCTAGAGAAAGTGTCCATGAAGGACTAATTAATGATTTTAGGACGCTGAAAAACTACAATAAGTCCTTGTTAGAAGTTTGTATTGCCAACCTTAAAGCAATAAAAGAGGATTTTGAACAGGGATTTTTAGGAGATTTAATACTTCAAATTGAATCAGAAAATGCAGCAGATTATATGGGACAGGCTGAACAATTATTAGCAGAAGGGACAACTGGGAGATATGATCATGTTCCAGCAGCCGTATTATCTGGAGCCGTTTTAGAAAAAGCCTTAAGAAATCTTTGTATTAAACAAATTCCTCCTATATCAACAATTAAGGATAAAGGTGGACCCTTAAATTTAAATTCACTTATTGTTGAATTAAAAAAAGCAGGTGTTTTCCATGAAACAAAAGCAAAAGAGCTTACAGCTTGGGCGGATATTCGTAATAAAGCAGCACATGGAGAATTTGAAAAATTTACTCGTTCTGATGTGGAACTTATGATTAAAGGTATTGAAAATTTCTTAGCAGATTATATGACTTAGTTTTTATTTAGTCATGAAACTTCACAGATTGGGTAGATGTTGAATATCAACAAGATAGAGAAACTCAACATAAAAGATTCAAAATTATTGATTTTTAAAAAATTGATAATATCGTCCGTGATTTGGTGAAAGCCATTCTTCTAATTTAACCATTGATTGGACAGTTAAGGAAAATGTGCGGGCTAAATTACTTATCGGAAAATTATATTTAAAATGCGAACAATTGCCGAAATCAACGAAAAAATTAACCGCAAACGTGCAGTGGTATTGACAATTGAAGAATTAAAAGCACGAGTAGCCGAAGTCGGGGTGAGCAAAGTTGCTAAAGAAGTTGATGTCATTACCACTGGGACATTTGAGCCAATGGAATCCAGTGGTGCAATTATTAATCTCGGACATACTGACCCCCCAATTAAAATTCGGCGTTGCTGGATAGATGGCGTACCAGCATACTCAGGTTTTGGCGCAGTGGATTTATACTTGGGTGCTAGTTGTCCTGTAGATGTTATGGATGGGGAAGAAATCCGCGAACATGGTGGTGGTCATGTAATTGAGAACTTAATCGCCGGCAAACCCGTACACGTAAAAGCCCAAGGACAAGTAACAGATTGTTACCCACGGGCGACCTTTGAAACTACTGTTACCCGTGACACCATCAATCAGTTTTATTTATTCAATCCGCGTAATCTGTATCAAAATTTTATTGTAGGTGTGAATGGAGGCGATCGCTCACTTTTTACCTATCTTGGTCCATTACAACCGAGTTTAGGAAACGCCGTTTACTCTAACCCTGGAGCAATTTCCCCCTTACTTAACGACCCTGATTTGCAACTTGTTGGGATTGGTACAAGAATATTTTTAGGTGGTGGTATTGGCTATGTCGCTTGGGAAGGTACTCAACACTTCCCCTTACAAAAGCGTTTGCCCAATCGTACACCCATTGGCCCCTCTGCCACTTTAGCCTTAATCGGTGATGCCAAACAAATGGATGCGCGTTGGGTGCGGGGTTGTTACTTTAAAAGCTATGGTCCCTCGTTAATGCTGGGCGTAGGTGTCCCCCTCCCGGTATTAAATGAAGAAGTAGTTAAATGCTGTAGTGTTCAAGATAAAGATTTAGTCGCGCCAATCGTCGATTTTTCCATACCTCGGCGCGTTCGTCCTACCTTTGGTCTAGTGAGTTACGCCCAACTCAAGTCTGGGCGCATCACCATTGAGGGTAAAACTGTCAGGGTTGCTCCCTTAGCCAGTATGTTCTTTTCTCGGCAAATCGCCGCAGAATTAAAACAATGGATTTCCGCAGGTACTTTTACCCTCACAGAACCTGTGGCTCCCATTCCGATGGACAGGTCATTTTTACCCCAAGACCGTTGGACAGACTTTTAACAGTTAACAGTTATCAGTTATCAGTTATCAGTTAAGAGACATCATGGGGGGATTGGGAGGGTTTTTCTACCCCGCTCCCCTGCTTTTTTACCCTATTCCTGAGTTGGCTTTGGCCTTTTAATCGGCTTAGGTGCTGGGGGTTTTGGGATGGGTTTGGATACCGCCGATGGTTCGCCAACTTTTTTCTTGATTGGTTTCGGGGTTTCCCCACTGCGTCTAGGGGGAAATGGTTTTCTCCCACCACCACGAGGACTGCCTCTAAAGGGTGGTTTACGTTTTTTAGGCAGATCAGCGATCGCTTCTGCTTTTTCCACTACTAATACATCAGTTTCCCGCTTGGCTTTAAAGTCCCAAAACTTATTCACGGCTTTGGTGGTCAGTACACCTCGCAGTTTTAACTTAAAATATTTGGGTTTATCAGTGGGTTTACGTGGTGCTTGCTTAATTTTGACTACTAAGCTCTTAGTGTCAAAAGACTGGTACACTACCTCACCACGCACGGAAAAACTACCGTCAGAAAATTCGGAGGAAGATACCAGTTCATTTGTAGATTCTTCTATGTTTTCGGGTTCATCATCATCAGTTTTCTGTAACTTCTGTGAATCCGAATCTTGTTCGTCCTCTTCTGTTGGCTGTTGAGCCAAATTTTCTGGCTCCCAAACCCCAACAATTTGGAGGTGTAAGGTGTCATTTTCTTGCCGTGTGCGGGGATAAACTACCCACAAATGATCTTTTTCTAAATCTAGGTGATTTTTGACTAAGCTCATAATCCGGCCGAGTAGGACGGCGTTGAGTTCTACACCATCGTTGGTGAGCAGTGTTCCTTGAGTAAATTGTTCGCTGCTAGCAAGGTAACGACCTCGGACTAAGCCGATGGCTCGGTACTGCATCGGTTCACTGGGAGGCGGAATCGGTTGCAGGCGTTGACCTAGATTTCCATTGGAGTTAGTTTCCCTAGGCTGAACGGAGGAATTTTCTGGCTGAGAGTCATGCACTGCGACTGTATGAACATTAGCTGTAGCCTCTTTATAGGTTTGAGGCTGACGGTTGGTAGAGAAGTTAGAAGATTCAGGCAAAGGCATCAGGTCGGAATTCATAAAAACTCCTTGCGGCGGAGATACATCCCACAGTGGGATTTTACGAAGGCAATGAAAAAAGCGGTTGTGCGGTTGATGAAATTATATTGGCTTTCCACAAACCTACACCAGAGCGCCCAATACAATGGTAAAGACGCTACATTTGCATTAGTACGCTAATGTAACTGAGGGCCTTTACACTAGTTTCGGAAGCATATCATAAGTACAATTCTGACGGCTCCTCCTAAAGTCATCACTTAACTTTGGCAATGTGAATAGTTAATTGTTATAAAATTCACAGGCTATTGGCGGTATTCCGCAAGGTTTTGGAAATTTTTCGCTTTCCGATTGATGTAAATGATCATGTTGTTTGAATTCTGGAGCAAGACAAAACTGTGTCTCAATCGCGCAATCGTTGGATAGTTAGGATCATCTTAGCGCTGGCAGTTACTGCTTTTGTAGGCGTTTCGGTTATTCCTATTCTTAGTGCAATTAATAATCCATCATCCTCAAACCAAAATGCCATTAGCACTGACACGAGAGTGCAATCTGACCAAATATCAAAGTTGCAAGACGAAGTACGAGGTTATGAATTGGTTTTGCAACGGGAACCTGAAAATCAAACTGCGCTGAATGGCTTATTACAGGCGAGGCTACAACTGCTGAGTTTAAAACAAGGAGATATTCAAGGAGTAATTGAGCCACTAGAAAAATTAGCTCAACTCAATCCCCAACAGTCGGAATATGGCGTATTATTAGCCCAAGCAAAGCAGCAATTAGGAGATCAGGAAGGAGCAGCCCAAGCTTATCGCTCAATTTTAGCAACTAACCCAGGTGATTTGAATGCTTTGCAGGGTATGGTAGCTCTGTTACTAGATCAGCAGCGTCCCGAAGCTGCGGTTGGTTTGCTCGAAGAAACTCTTGCTAACGCCAATCAGGGGAATAAAATTCAGCCGGGAAGTGTGGATACGGTGGCTGTACAGGTGTTATTAGGGACTGTTCACGCATCCCAAAAGCGCTATTCTCAAGCTACGTCTGTATATAATCAAGCGATTAAGAAAGATCCTCAAGATTTTCGTCCGGTTTTAGCAAAAGCAATGCTTTTTAGAGAACAGGGTAAGCTTGAAGAAGCTAAACCTTTATTTGATAGTGCTGTGGCTTTAGCCCCTGCTCAATACAAAGACGAAATTAACAGGGCGGCTGCTGCTACTCCGACTCCTGCACCCGCGCCTCCTGAATCACCGTCAACTCCTTCTGAGGAGTCTTCTGAAGAGTAAGAAAGAGGTAGGGGTGAAGGGTACAGGCTTTCCCTGAGCGCAGTTGTAAAGCCTACGGCATAGCTGCGCTGAGTGCGTAGCATCCTGAAGGGTAGGGGGGCTGGGGAGAAAAATTTCTAATACTGAGTTCCCAGTAGGGGCGGGT
>PWQB01000705.1 GCA_003556955.1 Nostocaceae cyanobacterium CSSed10_463m | reverse complement strand
AGTAGTGGACTGACAAGGCTAAAATAGTGCATTAGACGTAGGTTGGGTTAAGCGCAGCGCAACCCAACGCAACTAATAATGTTGGGTTTCCTAACGTCAACCCAACCTACAATTTTTTGCACCATTTTAAGCTTGTCACGCCACTAGAGTCTATTTCAACCGGACTCTAATTGCATGAGCATCAGCGTGTTCAACCTTGTCAGCACCCATATTAGTAATAGGTATAATTCCTGCCAAAGTTCCATTCCGTCCATTTTGGCTCACCTGTACAACCCCCAACCCAGGAATAGGGCCTAGAGAAACGTGAGGATCAGCACTCAGAGGAGTGGGGCCACGCAGAGACATAAAAACTCGATTACCAGTGGGAGAAATATCTAAGAGATCCGGAGTGGGTTTAATGTCACCCGATGCGATGAGGTCAATGGTGTTAATTCGTTGATTAGAATCAACAGAAATCATCTCAATTTTTTTCTGACCACGGTCTGCTACCCACACAAAACGATCTTGGTTGGTAACTGTCATACCATGAGCATCTCTTCCTGAACTATTGTCAGCAAAAGTGACTAGTGGTCGTGGTGTATTGACTGGGTTTGATTGTTTGTAGTTTTTGAGTGGAAATCTATATATATCGAAACCATACAACTGTTGAGAAGTACCACCACCAGAGTTCATATACATATTACCTTTGGCTTCCACACCTCCACATCCATTGCCTTTGACGGTATCCATATCATATTCAGCCAGGATTGATATTGGATTCGATTTTGGATCTACAACAAACATCCCACCTCCCCTTAGTGTCACAAATACTAAATCACTAGAGGAATCAGGGATGATTGGGCAGATAGGTGCATTATCTGGGCGAACATTTGCCAACTGACAAGCTACGTTATTTGCTGTTACACAGGTAGCTAGATTCAGTGTAGAATTGGTATTAAGCGTATAGGAATTAGCTTTGTAATCAGTGTCAATACGCTCCACTAATTTGCCATTTTGATTTGCCAATAGAATGTAGCTATCATCTGGAGATGGAAACGCTGCGTGTGCTTGCATGATACCATCAACTCCTGGAGTAGTTCTTAAACAAGCTACCGGAGTTTGTTTAGCTGCATCATAAATCACTACATGGCCACTAGCCACAAATGAAAGAATCGCGTGACTAGAGTTAGAGTTAAACAGTAACATATGTGGTCGTACTGGGTTAGCACCAGTTTGATTCAGACACATCTGAGACGTTTCCCCAGCTACGTCAATTACGCTAGCAGGCTTCACCTTGTCTAGGTTTTTACCCATCAAGTTAGAGCCTTCATAAATATATATTTTGCCCCCGTAGGACAATTCCGGCGAATTGGATTGATCAACCAACCAGACTTCAAAATTTTGACTAGTTGCTGATGCTGTCCATGCTGAAGCTAAGACCACCAGCAGTACACCTAATATTAAGCCCACAATGGGCTGAAGTTTCCTCTTAAACATTGATTTATAGCCTGAATACTATAGAGTTAAGTAATTATACTGTGTTGGGGTTTTTTCTCCACAATTTTGTCATCCTACTTAATTTTTTGGCAATAAATAAAAATATAATTAACAAATTGAAATTAAACCTTGTCTACTTTGAGAATTGTAGTTTTTAGTCAAGATGGTGAGATTGCTTCATTACGTCGCAATGACAAAAACTCCACTTTTCATGATGGACAAGGTTTAACAAAGTCATAGTATCTTTGAAAATTCCGCAAATAAAATTCTGGGTTCCCTGATTACTCTATACATCATGCAAATTAACTGGCAAATAGCCAAAGCCTACGAAGATATCACATATCACAAAGCCGACGGCATCGCTAAAATAACTATTAACCGTCCCCATAAACGTAATGCCTTTCGCCCTAAAACCGTCTTTGAACTGTACGATGCTTTCTGTGATGCTCGTGAAGATATCAGTATTGGCGTAGTCCTATTTACTGGTGCAGGGCCTCACACTGATGGTAAATACGCTTTTTGTTCTGGTGGAGATCAAAGTGTCCGTGGAAAGGCGGGTTATGTTGATGATGCGGGAATCCCCCGGCTAAACGTGTTGGACTTGCAACGCTTGATTCGTTCCATGCCAAAAGTGGTTATTGCTTTAGTAGCTGGATATGCTATTGGTGGCGGACACGTTTTACATCTAATTTGTGACCTCACCATTGCTGCCGATAATGCGGTTTTCGGACAGACTGGCCCCAAAGTAGGCAGTTTTGATGGGGGTTTTGGTGCAAGTTATCTCGCCCGTGTTGTGGGACAGAAAAAAGCGCGAGAAATTTGGTTTCTCTGTCGTCAATATAATGCCCAAGAAGCTCTAGATATGGGTTTAGTCAATACTATTGTCCCAGTAGAACAGCTAGAAGCTGAAGGTATTCAATGGGCGCAAGAAATTTTAGAAAAAAGTCCGACTGCAATTCGGTGTCTGAAATCAGCCTTCAACGCTGACTGTGACGGACAAGCTGGTTTACAAGAACTCGCTGGTAACGCCACTCTACTGTATTACATGACAGAAGAGGGTTCTGAGGGCAAACAAGCCTTTTTAGAAAAACGTCCTCCCAATTTTCGTACCTTCCCTTGGCTACCTTAAAATTTTAAAAATCGCACCTGAGAACCAGATGCGATTTTTTTTAGTAAAAGTATTCAAGATTTATATTATTTTTTACCAATTGAGTCCAGTATTGGGGGATTTCTAGAAAATAAATTGCTCCATTTCATCAAGACCATATTTGTTTTTTATCCCCCCTGCTCCCTGCTCCCTGCTCCCCTTCGACTGCGCTCAGGGCAAGCCTGCCTACCTCAGCAATGGAATATTTTTTTAATTGGAAGTCCCTGGGCAACTAAATTTGTCCTACTTTAGTCTTAGCTTTTTGGAAGGTGTAGTGAGCTATTTCCTCTACAGGGGCCAGAATAGTGCTGTCTGCATCTGTAGCCAAATTTGGTGAACAACCTAAAACTCTTGTGGCATCTGGTAAATCCCAAGCGTCTTCCAAAGTTTCCCAAGAAGGTGCAAAAGGTGGGAGCGCTAAGGAGCAAGCTTTCCAACCTGCTTGGACTGGGCTGCCTAACTGCTGACACATTCCGCCTCGGCGACCTTCTGGCTGGTAATGACGACAATATTTACAGGCAGATGTCAAGAGTTTAATAGGTTTCATTTGGGTACATCTTTAATGCAGTTCATGGGTGATTTACATATTTATATTTTGCTCCTATATATAAAGAGGTAGTATCAGCAAAAAGTCATTATTGTACATAGGTTTCAGCGATCCCCACTACAAAATAAACTTTAGAATGTTTTTATATTCTTGTTATATATGTAAATGATTACAGTAGTGGATACACACTAAATTTTAACTAAAAATGCCTGGGGATCAATGCTAAGGTTAGAGGTTTTAATTTAAATTAAATTGTAAACTCGTGAGTTAGGCATCAATTTTGGCATGATTTTCCGGCGGTTGTTCAGAATCTGTGGCATAAATTTAGGGAAATTAGATATCAATACACTTAAGTTAAGTATTTCTATTTCTGTTTCTTGTCTGTGTTTCCTCGGAGTTATTTGTCAGTTCCTAAAACTGTTTGGTGGCACAAACACAACAGACTTGCCAACGCTGGAGTTCACCAGGTGGGGTGGGCGCTTGACATTGAGGACAAAGGGGTAAGCCTTGCGATCGCGCTTGCATTGATTTCGCCCAAGATTCAAAAGCAGTATTAGCGTTCTCAATATTGGGTTTAACTTGATTTCGGGAAGGATTGATATCACCCAGATAACTGGGATGTTCCTGGGGGATGACGGTTTGTGGCTGTAAGTAATCAGGACGGGGTTGCCAATCTTTAGTAGAAAAGCGAATATCCACCAAAGGCTCAGGCAATTTATGATTTAACTTTAAAAGCAGGGCTGTGCGGCCAAATGTCATGTTCTGCGCCCAAGCAGCGCTAGAAGTTGCTACCTGTAAAACTTGACGCTGAATTGATAATGGTCTTGTATGTTTAGCAGCCACTGTGCCGACAATATCTGGCCATAACTCTAGCAGGTGCTGAAATGGGTGTTGTTGCCATTTAGCCTGCTGTTTGAGAACGCCTAAAATATCATTAACTGATTTCAACGACATCTTTAAGATTAATGAATGTGAGCAAAAGGACTTTTCGCTATTATGACGCTGAATGTATTTCAGCTAAATTTGAGGTGTAGAGGTGACGAATCAAAATCCCATGCTAGATTCCAACACGAAATTATCTAAAATATCTGCCTTGAAGCCACCATTAGCCGCAGCCCTGGCCAGCTTAGAAGTCCCTATAGATAAAGAGTTAGCCCGATACCGACGCACACGAATTGGAGTCAGGTTACATCAATCCCCAGATTTGTCACATCGCCCGGCGACTGAGGGCAAAATTACACCCTCCGCATTTCTACTGAATGGGACTTCTGAAGCTACATCAGCATCAACTAACACTGATTATTTCAACTTACTCTCTCATTCTGAGTCTATCAACTCACAAATTCCCCCGTCCTCAACCAATTCTACTAGCAGCATTGTGCCTGCGATGGTTGATGCTGATCAAAATATTCCTGTAAATGATCATCCTTCAGAACCAGATGATTACTTAGAATCGAGCGAAGCACTGCTGCGAAGTTTGACAGATGAACAACAGTCTCCAGAGCAGCCGAGTAATTCTAATGATAATTTTCTCTCACCTTTGGGTATTGGTTCAATGTTACTGCTATTAGTGGCTAGTATCACCCTGGGTTATGTAGTTTTGAATCCTCCTTCTCAAGGTTGGTCTGCGTTGAATCCCAGGAGGTTGTTTCCAACTAACTCATCACCCAATAGTGGGGAAAATACGGAGGAAGTTGGCAATAATATCCAACCTCAGCCTCGACCAGAACTTACACCTATACCTAAGCATCCTAATTTAGCAGCCAAAGAATTTCCAGAGGTGAGAAACCCGACTGATATAGTTGGTTTACAACCCAAAGTTCAACCAACACCTAGCCCAGTCATCACCCAACCACCAGTAATTCCTCCAGATACGCCGTTAGTACCACAGTTGCCCGTGATACCGCCAGTGAATTTACCGCCAACGTCTACCACAGAACCTTTATCTGAGGAAACCACAACTCCACCCAATGCTAATGCAGAACTCAAACCAGCAGCAGATGGGTTTTATCATATAGTGATGGATAATCAAGGCGATCGCGCGCTCTCTAATGCTCAGAAAGTAGTTCCCGATGCTTATTTATCACCTGGAAGAACTTTGATTTATCTGGGTTCCGTCAAGTCACCAGAGGCCGCAAAACAAAAGGTACAAGAGCTACAGTCCCAGGGTATCAAAGCCAGGATTCAGCAGTAATGAGTTGTGAAAAACTAAGCTAGGATGAGAAAAACATCATTAAATCAGTGAACAGTGAACAGTGAACAGTTATCAAGGCATCAGGTGGAAAACTTAAATCCAATTAAGTCT
>PWQB01000051.1 GCA_003556955.1 Nostocaceae cyanobacterium CSSed10_463m | reverse complement strand
CCCTTGCGGTGTCTAGCCCAGAGGTGGTTCTCTCCCCAAGCGTTAACTTTCGGTATGCCCTACCGTAGTTGGATTACTCTATTGTTAGGTGTACCATTACAAGACACAAGCCCCATAATACTCAGACCGATCAACAGTTGAATAGTTTTTGGTAGCATAAATCTTCACAAAACGGCACTCTTGTAGAGACGCGATTTATCGCGTCTCTGTTCTGTTCAATATTTTAGAATACCCGATGTTCTAGAGAAGGCATTTGACGGCGAACCTGTTCCAAACGAGAAGGTTTAATTTCAGCGATCGCAATTCCCGGTTTTTCTCCAGCATCAGCTAAAATCACGCCCCAAGGGTCGATAATCATGGCATGGCCGTGAGTATGACGACGGTCGTAATTATTGCCAGTTTGAGCGGGTGCAATAATATAGGCAGTATTTTCAATGGCTCTCGCTTGTAATAATACTTGCCAGTGGTCTTTGCCAGTAAAAGCTGTAAAAGCCGCCGGGACAAACATCACATCTGCGCCTTTATCTGAAAGATGTCGATACAATTCCGGAAAACGGACATCGTAACAAACAGAAAGTCCTATATTACCCAGTTGTTCGGAGAAATAAACAGAGGGCAGTTGTTGACCAGCGACAACAGTGCTAGATTCTCTATAGGTGTTGCCATCAGGGACATTGACATCAAATAAATGTACCTTATAGTAGCGAGATAGTTCTTCACCGCTAGGGTCAATCAGGATTGTAGTGTTATAAACTTTACCTGTATCCTCCACAGGAACGGGAAAGCTACCGCCCAAAATAGTAACTTGGTAACGCTGCGCCATTTTTTTGAGAAATTGGGCAGATTCACGGTAAATTTCCGCGGCTTGTGCGAGTTTATCTTTCTCTTCTCCCATAAAAGAAAAGTTTTCCGGTAACCCAACTAATTCAGCACCTCGGCGCACAGCCAGATCAATCAGTTCTTCTGCCTGGACTAGGTTTTTGTGTAAATTGGATACACTGGTCATTTGAATAGCGGCGGCCAAATAAGACTTCATAGATTCAACAAAAAACAGTGATTTTGTTTGGGTTAGATTAAAAAATATATCGTTAGTTGTAGAACTGCGGATATTTTTTAGCATGGGGTCAGCTTTTTTGTAATTGTTCCTTTCCCATTAAAAATATGACAACAACTATTCAACCATTAACTCATAAAACCTGGGCAGGTGCGATCGCTCAACCTGCAACAGAATTTCCCCTCACCCCCTTACCCATTCTCTCAGGAAAAGTCCCTGAAGGCTTACGTGGTACTCTCTACCGCAATGGACCAGGACGCTTAGAACGTGGTGGTATTCCTGTCGGACATTGGTTTGATGGTGATGGCGCAATTTTGGCCGTTAATTTTACCAATGCTGGTGTTACCGGAGTTTATCGTTATGTGCAGACTGCTGGCTATCAAGCAGAAACTGTAGCCGGGAAACTGCTTTACGGTAATTATGGCATGACTGCACCAGGGCCAGTTTGGAATCAATGGCTCAAACCAGTTAAGAATGCTGCTAATACTTCAGTCTTAGCATTACCTGATAAGCTTCTGGCACTTTGGGAAGGTGGAAATCCTCATTCCCTTGACCTCCAGACCTTAGAAACACGAGGTTTGGATGATTTAGATGTTTTGAATCAAGGATTAGCCTATTCTGCTCATCCGAAAGTTGATTACCAAACCGGGGAAATTTTTAATTTTGGTATCAGTCCCGGAATGAATGCGACATTGAATGTTTATAAAAGTGATTTTACAGGCAAAATCATTCAAAAAGGTGAATTGAAACTGCAAGGTGTGCCATTAATTCATGATTTTGTTTTAGCAGGACAATATCTGATATTTTTCATTCCGGCGGTGCGGTTAAATCTTTTCCCTATCCTTGCAGGTATTAGTAGTTACACTGATGCTTTAGAATGGAAACCAGAATTAGGGACTCAGATTTTGGTATTCGACCGTGAAACCTTAACTTTGGTGAGTCGTGGAGAAACTGAACCTTGGTATCAATGGCATTTTGCCAATGGTTATGTAGATGCTAGTGGTACTGTGGTGGTAGATTTTTCTCGTTATCAAGATTTCCAGACAAATCAATATCTGCGGGAAGTAGCTACAGGAAAAACTCATACGCCAGCTAAGAGTACCTTAACGCGAGTTCATCTGCAACCCCAAACTGCTAAATTGACATCAATTCAGCAGCTATCAGACAGAAGTTGTGAATTTCCGAATGTACCCAAGCCAAATGTAGGAAAAGTTTCGCGTTATACCTATATGTCGTCATTCCGCGAAGGCTCAGATATTCGTCAAGAAATCTTAGATACCGTTGGACGATTCGATCATCAGACTGAAACCTTCACTGAAGCTAATTTACCAGAAAATTGCTATCCTTCCGAACCTTTACCTGTACAAAGTTGGGTTTTAACCGTAGTTTATGATGGTAATTCTCATAGTAGCGAAGTTTGGGTATTTGATTGCGATCGCCTGGATGCAGAACCCGTGTGTCGATTGGGGTTACCCAGTGTAATTCCTCATAGTTTTCACGGTTGTTTTAAAGCTGCTCAGTAGAGCATCATAGTTCGTAGTTGCGCTTTAAGCAGGGAGCAAAAACAGATGAAGCGATATATGCCTGTGATACTTATTGGCTTTATACTGTTTGTTGCAGTAGGAGATCAGGTGTTACCTGGTGCTTTAGGCAAATCCAGTACCCAGACTCGTACAGCTATGAACAACTTTGTTAATAACCTGTTTTCTTGGCGACCGCAGACAAAACCCTATGAGCGCACAGAAAGGCAATTGCGAGAAATGCAAGAAAGAAAATAGGGATTTAGACGCGATAAATTTACGAAGAAGACGCGATAAATCGCGTCTCTACAAGGGGTGGAAAAATTTAAAAATTTAAAATGTCTAATGATTCGGCGATTTCTAAATCGGACACTCTTTCACGCGCATCTTTAAGCGCTTCTAGTTTACCTTCTCGACGATAAATATCTGCTGCTTTGCGAAAATCAGCAATTGCTAACTGTTTATCTCCTAGTTCGGAGTAAGTGTTACCACGATTATAATAGGCATTAGCGTAATTAGAATTAATCTTAATCGTCTGAGTGTAATCCTCAATTGCTGCCTCGTAATCGCCTAAATCGTAACGCGCGTTACCACGGTTATAATAAGCATCTACATAGTTGGATTTCATCTGTATGGCTTGAGTATAATCGGCAATTGCACCTAGATAATCTTCTAAATCAGCACGAGCATCACCACGATT
Source organism: Nostocaceae cyanobacterium CSSed10_463m (assembly GCA_003556955.1). Next base: position 2,204 of record PWQB01000051.1, on the reverse strand, counting down.
TTTATAAGCAATGGCATCCTGGGGATTAACTTTAATTGCCTGAGAAAATCCCTGGTGATATTCTATAAAATAACGGGCAATTCCCTGGTTTTTATAAGCATCAGCATAATGAGGATTAATTTTAATTGCTTGAGTGTAATCTTCTATTGCTCCTTGATTATCTCCGATGTGAGAACGGGCTTCCGCCCGATTTTTATAGGCAACAGCAACATGAGGATTAATTCTGATTGCTTGTGTGTAATCATCAATGGCTTCTTGATAATTGCCAAGTTGATAACGGGCTAAACCTCTTTTGTTGTATGCTTTGCCGTTATTACTATTTAACTGAATTACTTGAGAAAAATCTCCAATTGCTGCTGTGTAATTTCCTAGTTGATAGTAACTTAAACCTCGTTTATAATAAATATCAGCATCACTTTTTAATTCTAAAACGTGGGTGAAATTAGTAATTGCTGTCTCATATTCACCTTTCGCAAAACATTCATCACCCAGTTTTATATAAAATATATTTAAATCTTGTTGGCTTTTTACATCATCTAGAAAACCTCTCTCCAAACCTCTCTCCTGCAAGGCGAGAGGCTTTAAATTCTCCCCCTGCCCTTGTAGGGAAGGGGGTTGGGGGGTTAGGTTAACCATTGCTTTTTCACCAGAGGGTGAAAATTGAGAACTTACCTGATGAGGTGGAGACGAATTAGCGGAAAAGTCTGGAGAATTAGAAGAATTTTGTAACTGTTCTAAATAGCACCATAAACCACCTCCATACAATAATTGATTGATGCCAAAGGAGATTTTGCCAGTTTTAAGCTTAATCATTTGCGTCGGCAGAAAACCAGCTAAAAATAAATGATATTCCGGTTGGGCTTCGTTGACTTCTTCTTGAATTAAAACGCAGACTACAACTGCATTTTTAGCAACTTCTTGAGAACTAACAGACCATCTGACTTTATCGATACTGCCATGACGAGACTTGACTTCAACCCCAATTTTAGAGTTAGAATTTAAGGTGAAATCACTATTACCATCACCGCCAAATCGAGTTTCATAATCGACTTCTGTAATTAAATCAGCTAAACGTTCTTTGACAACTTCTTCACCCAGTTTACCTTTGAGATTATTAATAAAAACATCACGCACTGGTGAAGTCCGCTTATATTTTTCTGCCATCAGCCAGCAAAATTCTCTTAATGTCTTTAATCTTTCGCCAGAGATGACAGTTAATTCACTATATTGACCTTCTATTTCACAATTAAGTAAAAAACCGGATGTTAACCTTTTAATAAAATCAGACTGTAGCGATCGCAGTAGTGTAATCCAATCCATTTCATCTATAATTCTGCGAATCGGGTGATGAAATTATAGCAAAGTACTGAGTGCTGAGAAGCCTTTGAGCTATCAGCAGTATCTTTATATATTACGAAAATTTTCGGTTAAAGTAAACCCAATACTGTTCGGTTAAGCAAATTCGTGAGCCGAAAACCCTTGTAGAGACGTTCCATGGAACGTCTCTACATCCCTTAACCGAAAGGTATTGAAAGTAAACCTTTCAATAAAAAGTGCTGAACACTCAGCACTTTTCAATTCTGGGGAATTTTTGAGAGAAGGGATGAGTCTTAATAAGTGGCTTCAAAGAGGCGTTTGTGTTGTAACCAATCCTGACCCAGTTTGATAGTAACATCAGAATCAATAATGCCAGTGCTTTCCACTCGCACTTCCCCAAATCCCAAAATATTGCGAATTACTTCTGCACTCTCAGTGTCTCCTTGCTGGGCGACGATATTAGAAACTTGCAGAGGTTCGTTCCAAGGTACAGATACTTGGATTCTGCGATAGCCAAATTCTTCTAAATTTCTGATTAAAGACAAGAGTTCGGAGCGATCGCTACCTGTACTATCTTGAATGTAGACTCGTAAAGAGCGAGAAGTAACCTCTCTAAATTCACGAGTTGTTTCTACACCAAAGTGTTGAGACATCATTCTAGAAATACCAGTTCTGTTTGGTAGCCAATAGCTAGCAAGATATTCATCTGGTTGGCTAAAGCGACCTGGTAACATGAACATATGCATATTGGATCGGTTGGTTCGCACACCAAAACCTGCTAGAGCTAATAATTCTTCAATTGTTAAATTAGTATCAATATTGTCTTTAACTACGTTGATAACTTTGGGTAATTGGGCTAATGTTGTAGGGTTAAGAACCTGATCCAT
>PWQB01000540.1 GCA_003556955.1 Nostocaceae cyanobacterium CSSed10_463m | reverse complement strand
CAATGCGGGTTTTTACCGTAACTGGAACATTAACAGCCTTCACTACTTCCCGTACAATTGCTTCAGCAACTTCTGGTTGACGTAATAAAGATGAACCGCCACCATTTTTAGTAATTTTATTTACTGGACAGCCCATATTAATATCAACAGTATCAGCACCTTCAGCAACTGCTTTAATTGCTGCTTCTGCCAGAAAATCCGGGCGACAATCAAACAATTGAATACTGATTGGTCTTTCTCTGGGGTCTACCTCCATAATTTTGGGTAACTCTTTCACATAGTGCAACCCCGTAGCGTTGACCATTTCTGTATACAACATCGAATCTGGCGCATAGCGACGTACCAGACGACGAAACACCATATCTGTCACCCCAGATAAAGGTGACTGAAGAACTCGACTTTTGACCTCAAAGGAGCCAATTCTTAAGGGTTGAGAGAGTTTAGCTTTTAAAGTAGGAGATAGTGTAACCATAGAGTTTAAACTTGTGAAAATAAAAAATGAGCAGAATATTGAGAGTTATTTATGTGTATTTAATCTTCTTGTGCAGCTTGCCTAACCTGTTCAACATTCAAATCTAACGCCTGGGCAATTTGTTCAACCGTCAAACCCAACGCCAATAATCGAGATACTGCTGCTAATTTCGCCTTTAAACTACCTTCCTGTATGCCTTCTTGTATGCCTTCTTGTTTACCTTCTTGTTTACCTTCTTGTATGCCTTCTTCTTTAGCTTCTTGATAAACTCGTGTCTGCTTCAAATCGCTTAACCCAAACATCTCTTCAATCTCCTTTCGGCTCATGGTGGGAAATTTGTAAACCAAGATTGTCTCTATTAATTGCAGTAACTGCTGTCGTTTTGCTTCAGCGTTAATCTCTTTCTGGCTTCTGTCTATTAATTCCCTGGCAGTTACAATGGCTGTATCTTCATTTTCGACTATTAATTTAATAGTAGCAATCCCAATGGGCAATGATACTGTTTCACCTAATTCATCCAGATAAATGCGGCTAACACGCTGGCTGGTGAAAAGTTCACTGTAATTATTGATGTCTGAAGTATCAAGGCTGCGCGTAGGATAAATTACTACTCCTCGCCATGAGTTTCTAGGTTGATTTTGCCGCAAATATAAAAATATTTCGGAAAACAGACGCGAATAAATTTCTGTATCAGTTTGAAACTGAACCTCAACAAAGTAGATGGGGTTTTGTTCGCCTTGTGTCGGCAGAAAAACGCCATCTATACGAAAGGCAGTTTGCTTAATTTCTATAGAAGAGAATGTGTAAGTTTCAGCAAGCTGGGGTGAGTTCCCAATTAATTCAAAAAAGATACTGGGAAATTCTTGAAAAAGGCGATAAAAAATACTGTCGGTTTTCACTCTTAAGGTAGTGCGGAGATTTGCATTCTTGAGATTTTACCTCTGATGGGTGAACATTATCCACTCATGCATCTTAGCAGTATTAATGTACTAATGAAAATGATTTTGTATAGCATGACTGTCATTTAACAATGTTATTGGGGATATAACGCCTTTTTTTGGCTATTTATCCTGAGTAAATCTAGGGTTTGTTACACCTAAAGACGGCAAACACGACTTTGAGATTACGGTTCACCCTAATTACTGAAAGTATTAATTCTCATACATTAGACAGAGTGAAAGTAAATTTCTCAATGAACCCACTAAATACATCCTTTAAAATTAACCGTCCCGTCCAAGGTTCGGGAAACCCTCCTTCATGGACTGGCTATAACTGAAGTTCTCAGTATATATATCAGGATAACTTGAGGTTTTAACCCCAGGAAAGCCGAATTAAAGGTTGTGAATGCTGAACTGACTGTCCTTTGAAACCAGTTGGTTCCAGATTTAGCCCCCTATAATCCCATTCATTCATTTGTAGTTATACGGAGACAATAATTAAAATGGCAAAAGTTGTTGGAATTGACTTAGGTACGACAAACTCTTGCGTAGCAGTTATGGAAGGCGGTAAACCCACCGTTATTGCTAACGCAGAAGGTTTTCGGACGACACCATCAGTAGTGGCATTTGCCAAAAATGGCGATAACTTAGTTGGTCAAATCGCCAAACGTCAGGGCGTAATGAACCCTGAAAATACTTTTTACTCTGTCAAACGCTTTCTGGGAAGACGCTACGACGAAGTTGGTAACGAGTCTACAGAAGTTTCTTACAAAGTTCTCAGCAGCAACGGCAATGTGAAGTTAGATTGTCCGATAGTTGGTAAACCCTTTGCTCCTGAAGAGATTTCTGCTAAAGTTCTTCGCAAACTCGTTGAAGATGCCAGCAAATACCTTGGTGAAACTGTAACCCAAGCTGTTATCACTGTTCCAGCATACTTTAATGACTCCCAGCGACAAGCTACAAAAGACGCTGGTAAAATTGCTGGTATTGAAGTGCTGCGGATTATCAACGAACCTACTGCGGCTTCTCTAGCTTATGGTTTTGATAAGAAGAGCAACGAAACTATCTTAGTCTTTGACCTTGGTGGTGGTACTTTCGACGTATCCATCCTAGAAGTAGGTGATGGAGTATTTGAGGTACTGGCTACTTCTGGTGATACTCACTTGGGTGGTGACGACTTCGATAAAAAAATCGTTGATTTCTTGGCTGAACAATTCAGAAAAGCAGAAGGAATTGACCTACGTCAAGATAAACAAGCTCTACAACGTTTGACTGAAGCCGCAGAAAAAGCCAAAATTGAGCTTTCTAGCGTTTCCCAAGCCGAAATTAACTTGCCATTTATCACTGCTACTCAGGATGGGCCTAAGCACCTGGATACAACTTTAACTCGTGCTAAGTTTGAAGAACTTTGTTCAGATTTAATCGACCGTTGCCGCATCCCTGTGGAAAATGCGATTCGGGATGCTAAATTAAGCAGAAGTGATATTAATGAAGTTGTACTGGTGGGCGGTTCTACCCGTATTCCTGCCGTGCAACAGGTAGTGAAGAAGGTATTAGATAAAGAACCCAACCAAAGCGTTAACCCTGATGAAGTAGTGGCAGTTGGTGCAGCTATTCAAGCTGGTGTTTTAGCGGGTGATGTCACAGGCATCTTATTGTTAGATGTATCCCCACTGTCTTTGGGTGTAGAAACCTTGGGCGGTGTGATGACTAAAATTATCCCTCGGAATACCACCATCCCCACCAAGAAATCGGAAGTGTTCTCTACGGCTGTGGATGGACAGACCAATGTGGAAATTCACGTTCTTCAAGGTGAACGGGAATTCTCAAACGATAACAAGAGTTTAGGAACCTTCAGACTAGATGGTATTCCTCCCGCACCACGTGGAGTACCACAAATTGAAGTGACCTTTGATATTGATGCTAACGGTATCCTCAACGTTACTGCTAAAGACAAAGGTACTGGTAAGGAACAGTCTATCAGTATTACTGGCGCGTCTACTTTGGATAAATCTGACGTTGAGCGCATGGTACAAGAAGCTGAACAAAATGCTTCTTCTGACAAAGAACGTCGGGAAAGAATTGAACGCAAGAACCAAGCCGATTCTTTAGCATACCAAGCCGAGAAGCAGCTGCAAGAATTAGGTGATAAAGTTCCTGAAGCTGACAAGACGAAGGTAGAAGGTTTGGTTAAAGACCTGCGTGAAGCTGTTGCTAAAGAAGACGACGAACAAATCAAGAAGCTAACACCAGAGTTACAACAAGCATTGTTTGCAGTTGGTAGCAATATCTATCAGCAAGCAGGTGGTGATGCGGCTGCTGCTGGTGCTGCACCTCAAGATGGTGGACCTACTCCCCCCAGTGGCGGTGATGATGTGATTGACGCAGATTTTACTGAAACCAAGTAGTTTTCAAGTTTGCCCCCATTTAGCATTTTTACCCATCCAAGCTTATGCCTGGGTGGGAATTTTTTTAATTCTGGAGAATAATGAAACCCCACCCCTAGCGCCTCCGGTGCAAGTAGTATAGCAAAGTGCTGAGTGCTGAGTGCTGAGTGCTGAGTAAAAACCAAGTTAGATCAAGGCTTTCAGTAATCAACAATGTCCTCACGTGTATGCGTAGTGCTGTAATAGAATATTTTTTAATTGGAAGTCCTTTATGTCTTACCCTTCAGCCCCTTGGATACTTAAAGGTAACGCTATTCAAACTCTGCATTTGGTGAATATTGACCAAGTAAGGCCGCTTGTGCCGCCAGAGCTAAATATTATTTCTGTATGGCCTGGTAAAACTCTTGGTTGTGTGTATTTATCCAAATATGGCTCAGGTTCGGTGCTGGAGTACAATGAGTTAATTGTGGCCCCGGCTGTGGTGATTTATCAAGGTAAAATCGGTGTTTGGGTATCTCACATTTATGTAGATAATGTGGATTCTGTGGCTGGTGGTCGGGAAATTTGGGGACTACCCAAGGAACTTGCTGATTTTAGCTGGGAAGAAAAACGTGTTACTGTTCGTCAAGATGACTGTTTGCTATGTACTCTGAATTATGATCAGCAAAGTCTAGCATGGCGACAACAGTTAGGTGCGGCTAGTTTCAGTACAATGGGTACTAATTTGCTTAAATTTGACTTTGACTTTGAGAGTCGTTTAGGTTTGGTGGGTTCTCAGTTAGAAGTTGCGGCTGATAGTCCTTTTTCTGGGTTAGGTTTAAGTCAGCCTTTTACAACTGTGGGTTGTGAACAGATGACTCTCCGGGTGGATGCGCCTCAAGTTGTAGGATAGACAACAGGTTACGGAACGCCCAAAAATTAATTACCCAAAAATTATAGCTGCCGATAGTGGTGGGTTACGGACTATCGTCCTAACCCACCCTACTGGACTGACAAGGCTAAAATGTTGCATTATATTTCTCTTGTGGAACAGACATCTTGCCTGTTCTGGGCGGGCAAGATGCCCACCCCACAATACTTTTATCTATTGCACTGTTTTAAGCTTGCCACGCCACTACAAATTGGGGATCTTATTCCTTGGAAGTTCTTTGATCAATATTTAGCACTTTCCGTAACAGTGCTTGGTCTTCTAGCTTAACCTTCAAACGACCATTTTCCACATCACGAATCCAGCTTTGGCTTTTACCTGTTAACTTTGCCAATTCTCTCTGAGACAGCTTTAAGTTTTTTCGCGCCTGTAAAATCTGTTCGCCAGGTAAATCACTAGTGGTGTTGCTCTTTCTTCTACTTTTCACAGTTCGTCGGGGCTTTTTTTGTGATTGTGAGGTGCGCTGCTCCCATTCTGGCGGTAGTTCAAAAGACAAAATTCGCGCATTCATTAACAGGTTCCACTTACCACGGGGTCCGGCATCTGTCAGACGGTTGTTACCACCACCGTCATTAGTCCAAAATTCTAAAGCTTCCTCTGGATCTTCAGGAATACCCATTAACTTAGCCCACAAAGGTTGAATTTCTAACGGGTAAGTTACTGGATCAAAATTGGGTTTAATGCCATGATGATTCAGAACTTCCAAATCACTTTCAAAAGTTCGTAGTAAACGTTTACGTTCTTCCCGTTTTCTAGAGGCAATGGTAACTTTTTCTTCACCGTAAGCAATGCGTAATAATGTCGGAACAGTGATGCGTTGTTCTTTGCCCATTTTGGTTTTAAACAGCAACCATAGCATCAGTCTGACTGCTCCTTCATGTTGCTGCCAAATGCTCATAACAGTAGTTAATAGCGTTTTGGGTAAACTGCCATATTGATAAAATGCAGTTCGCTCTTTACACGCTTGTTTATTTAAGAAATACTGCGCCCAGATTCCGGCTTTTACTTTAAAAGTTAATCCTACCAAATATTTGCACCCCAACTCATCCTCTTGAAAGTGATGTTGAATATTGATTAAATGCCACAAACGGCTATCTTTAACTGCAAATCCTGAAATACGACCTTGCTGAGGCCAGTCAATGGAAATCATCAATGAACAAGCTTGCTGGACAATATTTTTGATTAAAGCTAGCTTGGCATTTTTGTTTAAGTCCTTACGCTTCTCTAAGCCCAAATATTTCTCAATTTGGCGTTCATCAATGGCAAACTCTTCTTGCCAAGGTTGATCTAATGAGGTAGCATAAGCAGCAAACATCAGATGAATACAAGCCGCTCTAATATCCAGTGTGGCAACTGCGGCTAACTCAGTTATACTTTTGTTGGCTTGAGTGCTGACTGGAAATGGATCTTCGAGATGAAAGGCGATCGCACCCCTTCCTTGTTTAACTTTTCTGCTATAACATAGGTAACCTTCTGGATTGATTTCCCAATTTAGGGATGTACGTTGTGCCAAGACGTTGCAAGCTTCCCAAATGACAATGGCCGAAGCAAAGGGATTATTTTGACCATTGGCAAATAAATCTGGGCTAGGTGCATCTCTCGGCTCAACTTTGCATCTGCCTTTTTTTGCTTGCCAAGGTATGGGTAAATTAGTGGGACAAGCTATCACACATTGCGGTTCAGGATAGTAGCCCTCACAATTATTACACAGACCAGGATCGATCCAGTATTCATCGTTCTCTATTTTGATAGCACCCGTAGGACATTGGGGGCGGCAGTTGTCACATCCAACGCAATTGTTGTTAGGAATTGTATAAGGCATACGGCTATCGGGCTTCTTCCCACTCTAATTGTTGAGATGTTTGGTTTAAGTCTCTCCTGGATGTTGCTTCACTATTTATCACTTGCCACCAAATTATATTTTCAGCAAAAATAATCTCTACTTGCTGCAATAATTCCCCACATACATATTTAAATTACACATCCAATTAAAAGAGTTTTTTTGCTCTTGAAATTAGCTTTAACTTACTGCTTTATTAACTATAATTTTCATAAATAATTAGGCAAGTTTGTTCATAATGAGCTAGGAAAGTTTTCTTAAGACTTTAATTAAAACTTGATTGTGAACTGTTTTGTTTGAGCTTAAACTATTTCCCCAATTGTTTTTGTAGAACATGGATGTATTTTGTGAAGATAATTCCTTTTCTTTATTAATAATTTTAATATTTGATTCCCATTAAATTTCTGTTACTGAATATACATTTTTGCAAATGTATGAAGAAATGAACAAGATATTTTATTAATCCAAAAAAGAAGATGGCTAACTGAAGGAAAAATGAGGTATTTTTATTTGATAAATAACAAAATAGAAACTATTGGATGTCATAAATAAACATATAAAATGTATGCAATAATACTATCTGTTATATATTTATGCTTGTTGTTAAAGAAAAGTGTCAATGCTTTTTGCATCAATTTAATTTGATGTATTAATAATTGGTATTTATTTATATTGGTAAATACACAGGTTAATTGCCGCTAGAATATAAAATAGCTGGATTGGGACGAAAATTAGAATTATATATAATTTCGGTTATATGTAAGAAATAAAATGCTACTAAATGCAGTCACCAAATTATTGATAATAAATTTCATCTAATAGCAGATATAGCTAGATTTGTATGAGACTTGAGAAGAAGTCAGGAAAATTTAATTCGATAAAAAATAATCGCTTTACTGTTAAACAAGAGAATAATATTAGGTTAGGATAATGATTAATGTAGAAAGAAATTCGTAGGCGTTTATTCATGGCACAACTAACAGGATTGACATTCGGAGGTAACACCTGGACACCTAAATTTGCCCAGGAGATTGACTTTGAAAAATGTATCGGCTGTGGCAGATGCTTTAAAATATGTGGTCACAATGTATTAACATTGAAAGCTCTCAATGAAGATGGGGAATTTGTAGAGGATGAAGATGATGATGAAATTGAGCGCAAAGTAATGGTTGTAGCTCATCCTGAAAACTGTATTGGTTGTGAAGCTTGCTCACGGATATGTCCGAAGAATTGCTACACCCATGCTGTATTAGACAATTAAGGCTTTAGTGATTTGCTTCAGTTTTTTTTGCTGAGAAAGGGTAATCTGGTAATCAAGCACAAAGGCACAAAGCAAGGTAATTAGAGGGGAATAATAGATACTGACTGTAACTAGCAAAGAGTTCACAGTAAACATAATGGTAAATCTTAAATTGTTAATTATTAACAAATTCATACTTGCGGCTAAACTAGTCTAATCAATCTTAAGACTAACGGTGTCATTTGGGAGTATCTAAATTTGTTACCGTGGAAGCAGCTTGAGTCACAAAAATCTAAATATGGTGTTAAGTTTTGGGGGGAAAGATATGAAATTATCTGGAAAATTCCCCCAATTTTTGTAAGAGTGAGCTAGAAGTTTAATAAGTGAAAACAAAAAACGCTGACCTGTGAAAATGTAAAAACTAGTAGCCGAGAATAACATGATAATAATCAAAACAACGCCAGAAAAAAAGTAACGCATTATCTTGTTTGGCTAAGGTGATACATCAAAAGCGCAGGATGCGATGAACTGGGAGGTAGGGAAAGACCCGAAGAATTGCGTCTGTACAAGAGCGCGAGTCTTGACTTGATATCCAATCATGGTCTCCTACATTTACCCAGAAAATCAAACCTTTAATGACCGCTAAAAGAGCAGGTAGCATATATGCAAAAAGTTCCTGTTTCATTATGGACTTTGATTGCTGGATTAGTAATTTCGGCAATCAGTATTTGGCTGGGATACAATCATAATCTATTACCAGTACAAGCATCTCAACAAGCACCTTTGGTAGACGGATTTTTTAATGTCATGTTTACCATTGCGATCGCACTCTTTCTGATTGTAGAAGGAAGCATTCTCATATTTTTGGTTAAATATCGTCGCCGTCGCGGTGATGATACCGATGGTACACCAATAGAAGGTAACGTTCCCTTAGAAATCTTTTGGACAGCCATCCCCGCCGTGATTGTAATTGGTTTAGGGATTTACAGTGTAAATGTTTACAACCAAATGGGCGGATTTGAGCCGGGAAGTCATCCCCATGCTGTGGCTAATGTTGCTCATGGCAATGGAACCGCTCTAGCAGCTACTCTTGATAGTAGTTCAGCCTCTGCAAATATCGGCAAAATTGGAATTGGTGCGGCTCCCACCTCACAGGGTAAACAAGCCGACTTAATTGTAGATGTCCAAGGAATGCAGTACGCCTGGATATTTAACTATCCCCATAGTGGCATTACCACGAGCGAGTTACACGTTCCCGTTGGTGCTGATGTACAACTTAATCTGTCAGCACAGGATGTCATTCACTCATTTTGGGTTCCACAATTCCGGTTAAAACAAGACGCGCTTCCCGGTATCGCTACCCAACTTAGATTTGTCGCCACCAAGCCAGGTACATATCCTGTAGTTTGTGCAGAATTGTGTGGTGGTTATCACGGTTCCATGCGGACTCAAGTAATTGTCCACACCCCAGAAGAATTTGATAGCTGGTTAACACAAAGCCAGATGGCGGTAAAACCAGACCTCAACCAAGCCGTTGCAGTTAATCCGGCTGAGTTATCAACTTCAGAATTTCTCGCTCCCCATATTCATGATTTGGGAATAAGTGCAGTCACCCTCGCACAACTTGAGAAGTAGTCAAAATCATGCGTAGTTGAAAATTCGTAACAAAAATCATTGAGAAATTGTACTCATTCTTTAAATTACGAATTACGAATTACGAATTACGAACTACGAACTACGAATTATCCAAAATCGCTTATGACACAGGTACAATTTCCAGGGAACACGCCACCCGCAGGAAATCAAATGCAATCCCATCAAGGGAACCATCCCCAGGCGTGGAAATGGCAAGACTATTTTACATTTAATGTTGATCACAAGGTGATTGGGATTCAATACCTGGTAACAGCATTTGTGTTTTATCTCATTGGTGGATTGATGGCGATGGCTTTGCGTGTGGAATTAGCAACGCCAGATTCAGATTTCCTCAACCCCAATTTGTATAACGCCTTCATGACCAACCACGGGACGATTATGATCTTTCTGTGGATTGTCCCCAGTGCAATTGGGGGATTTGGTAATTATCTCATCCCCTTAATGCTTGGTGCGAGGGATATGGCCTTTCCCAAGCTAAATGCGATCGCCTTTTGGTTGAACCCAGTAGCAGGATTTCTCGTTTTAGCTAGTTTTATTTTTGGTGGTTCTCAATCTGGTTGGACAGCTTACCCACCATTGAGCTTAGTAACAGCACCCATAGCTCAAACTTTGTGGATACTAGCTATTGTTTTAGTGGGAACTTCCTCTATTTTGGGTTCGGTGAACTTCGTTGTTACCATCCTGATGATGAAGGTTCCCAGTATGAAATGGGATCAGCTACCCTTATTTTGCTGGGCTATCTTAGCAACTTCTGTCCTGGCTTTACTTTCTACACCTGTGTTAGCTGCGGGTTTGGTGCTGTTATTGTTTGACCTCAACTTTGGCACATCCTTCTTTAAACCAGATACAGGCGGTAACGTCGTTCTTTATCAACATTTGTTCTGGTTTTATTCTCACCCGGCAGTATATTTAATGATTCTGCCCATTTTCGGCATTATGTCGGAAGTAGTGCCAGTTCACGCCCGTAAGCCAATTTTCGGTTATAAAGCGATCGCCTACTCTACTGTAGCTATTTGCGTTGTTGGTTTATTCGTCTGGGTACACCATATGTTTACCAGTGGTACACCCGGTTGGATGCGGATCTTCTTCACTATTTCCACCCTAATTGTGGCTGTGCCGACTGGCGTGAAAATTTTTGCCTGGGTTGCTACCCTTTGGGGTGGTAAAATTCGCTTCACCAGTGCCATGCTTTTCGCCATTGGCTTATTGTCGATGTTTGTCATGGGTGGTTTAAGCGGCGTAACAATGGGAACCGCTCCCTTTGATATTCACGTCCACGATACTTATTATGTAGTCGGACATTTCCACTACGTTCTCTTTGGTGGTTCCGTGTTTGGCATCTATGCCGGTATTTATCACTGGTTCCCCAAAATGACCGGACGCAAGCTGAATGAAGCCTGGGGACGCATTCACTTTGTCCTGACCTTTATCGGTACTAACTTGACCTTCTTACCCATGCACAAGTTAGGTTTGCAAGGAATGCCCCGCAGAGTCGCTATGTATGACCCCCAATTTATTGACTTAAATCAACTTTGTACCATTGGTGCATTTGTTTTGGGGATATCAGTCATTCCTTTTACCTTCAACATTATTCAAAGTTGGCGTAAAGGAGAATTAGCAGGTGATAATCCTTGGCAAGCTTTGAGCTTAGAATGGACAACCAGTTCCCCACCGATAATTGAAAACTGGGAAGTATTACCTGTAGTGACTCATGGCCCTTACGACTATGGCCATAGTCAAACACAATCATCTGGTATTCCAGAAATTAGTGCCTAAATCAAACAATTTTAGATTTTGGATTTTAGATTTTGGATTAATGGATTAATGGATTCTTTCATTTTCAATAATCTAAAATTGGCAATCTAAAATCCAAAATTCTTAGAGGGTAAATAATATGACCGTAGCTACAACGAGTGAACATCACCAAAAAGACCATCCAGATTTACGCGTTTGGGGACTGTTAACATTCCTCTGCTCTGAATCATTGATGTTTGGGGGCTTTTTTGCCACGTATTTGTTCTTTAGAGGAATTACAGAAGTTTGGCCTCCAGAAGGAACAGAAGTAGAATTATTTTTACCCGCTATCAACACCGGTATTTTGGTATTGAGTAGTTTCGTCATTCATTTAGGTGATATGGCGATTAAAAGGAATAATCTCATCGGAATGCGGTTTGCGTATATTATTACCGCACTCATGGGCGTGACTTTCTTAGGGGGTCAGATTTATGAGTACATGAATTTAGGCTATGGATTGACCACTAACGTGTTCTCCAGTTGCTTTTATATCATGACTGGCTTCCACGCCTTACACGTATTTGTGGGAGTTTTATTAATTTTAGGTGTAGTGTGGCGATCGCGTCTTCCCGGTCATTATTCTGCTACCCAACATACTGGCATTGAAATGGCAGAAATGTATTGGCACTTTGTAGACATTATCTGGATTGTGCTATTCACATTAGTGTACATTCTCCCCCTGTTTTAAAGTACTGTGGGCGAGTTATAGGGGCAAGTTGAATCATATTGTGGGGTGGGCATCCTGCCCGCCTTCTGCGGTCGAATTAAGAATTACGTTAGCGAAGCTCCTCTGAAAGAGGCATTACGAATTATGCTTGATGCAAATCAATTCTCATGGTTTCAGGTTCCTGAAAATGTCAAAAATTTATTAGTCTTAGCAGCACAAACTTGGGAAAACACTTCAGAATCAGAGAAGTATATTCATCAAGCTTTAGAACAGGCTGGGGAAAATACTGATATTTTAGTATCAGCATATAGATTTTTTTATTATAAAAATAATTATTCACTAGCGCTACAAACTGCAATTAAAGTTTTAGGTAAAATTAAAGAAGTAGAAAAGTTTCCAGAAGATTGGGAACAACTTCAGCCTATATTGGTTAAACGGCAAGAGGAACCCCAAATCAGGTTGTACTTAAATGCTTATGCCGCTTCTGGAATGTTATTGGCAAAATTAGGGGAAATTGAGCAGGCTAAAGAAATCAGTAATCGAGTCAAAGAAATTGACAAAGATAATGATTTTGGAGCCGGAATCCTACTGGATATTTTAACCAGACCAGCCGAAGAAGAAGATTAATTAGTTAAGGATAAACAATCAACGGCCATGAATGATTTTTCCACCTATCAACCCATGTCTTTATCTGAGAATCCCAACTCTCAACCTGTATTTCCTGTAGTTACCATTACTCCTTTACCTTCTGTACCTGGTACTCCCAGTAATATTACTCCTCCTATATTGGTGTTACCCCAGTCTTCTCAATTGATGTAACAATGATCCAAGGTAAGGATTGGCTTGTAACTGGAAATGGAGAATATCAGTCTTGTAAATCCGTAAGAGCATGGGATTTATTAAGAGAAAATTATCGTCTATATCGGTTTTTAACTGAGGTAGAAGATGTTCTTAATGGGGTGGACGAAGAATCAAGTTGTTTGCCAGAAATCCGAATGCTGGTCAGGAGATTGATTGTAAATTCCTACTGGGTACAAAGTCAATATTCAGAACCTGATCCGGAAACCGGAAACTCTGTTTTACTCCTGTATGATGAATTGGGTTTTCCCTTAACTGTGCAAACGGTAACATTTGCACCGGGAACCCGTTCAACTATTCACAATCATGGGACTTGGGGAATTGTGGCTGTACTAAAAGGTCAAGAAAAAAACACCTCTTGGCGACGTACACCCAGCCCTGATTATGAAGACAAAATTACACCTACCGGAGAAATTACTTTATTTCCAGGAGATATTGTCAGCTTCACTCCCGATGCAATTCACAGTGTGGAAGCAGTAGGTGAGGAACCAACTGTGACCTTTAATGTTTATGGAGAAACTGATCCAAAGGAAAGGTTTGAGTTTGACTTAATTACCCATACAGCGAAAAAGTTTTGATGAGGGGAATAACTGGGGATAAAATAACAAACCTCTCCGTCCCCTCTTCCTCTGTGTTCTCTGCGCCTGGTGTGGTTCTTTTATTCCTGACAAATCCCTTAGTAAATTGGGAGTAAGTGCAATGGCTAGAGTGATTTTCTTCGAAAAGCCTGGTTGTAAAGGTGGTGTCAAGCAAAAAGTTTTGCTCACAGCTGCTGGTCATGAAGTTATAGCCTACAACCTGCTCAAAGAACCTTGGACAGTTGAGCGATTGCGGTCATTTTTTGGCGATCGCCCTGTGACTGAATGGTTTAATCGTTCTGCTCCCAAGATCAAATCCGGTGAAGTGGTTCCAGAAAAAATTGATGCTCAAAAAGCTTTAGAACTAATGCTACAAGATCCTTTGTTAATTCGCCGTCCTTTATTAGAAGTTGACAGTCGCCGTGAGGTCGGTTTTGATGTGGAAAGAATAGATGCTTGGATTGGCTTAAGTCCTGTGGATGAGTCTTTACGAGCAGTCAGCGAAAGTCTCACGAGCCAAAATTTACAAGGTTGCGCTCACGGTCATGGTCATAGCCATGATCATCATCATGAGGGTGGTTGTAAGCATTAAGTTATCTAGGCTGTAGGGATGTTGAATGTCTCTACAGCTGAATTAGGAGTTAGTGTCACGCACCAGGCGCAGAGATGCGGAGAGTTAGAGAGTTTTATTTATGCCTACTGGTAGGTCTTGAAACATGGGTGTGCTGAGGTAACGTTCTCCGAAGGAAGGCTGAATCATCACAATTAATTTGCCGGCATTTTCTGGACGTTTACCTGCTTGAATTGCAGCACATAAAGCCGCACCAGAGGATATACCAGATAATAATCCTTCTTCTTTGGCTAAACGTCGCCCATAAGCGATCGCTTGTTCGTCACTGACTCTAATTACTTCATCAATTAATTCTAAACGCAGCACGTCTGGGATAAATCCAGCACCAATACCTTGTATTTTATGGGGACCAGCTGTACCGCCAGAGAGGATGGGGCTATTGCTGGGTTCAACTGCGATCGCTTGCAGACTCGGCTTGTATTTTTTCAGGACTTCGGCAATACCTGTAATTGTCCCACCAGTCCCCACTCCAGCAATCACGATATCTACCTTTCCATCAGTATCTGTCCAAATTTCTTCGGCGGTAGTTTCTCTATGAATTTTGGGATTGGCTGGGTTACGAAACTGTTGCAACATCAAAGCATTGGGAGTATTGGCTACAATTGCTTCAGCTTTATTAATTGCGCCTCGCATCCCTTCTGCGCCTGGTGTTAATTCTAAAGTTGCACCATAGGCTTTGAGCATAGCACGCCTTTCTTGGCTCATTGTCTCTGGCATTGTCAAAATTAGACTGTAGCCACGCGCTGCTGCTACCATTGCTAAAGCAATGCCTGTATTTCCTGATGTTGGCTCGACTAAAATAGTTTTTCCTGGTTCAATTAAACCTTCTGCTTCTGCTGCCAGTACCATACTAATTCCAATGCGGTCTTTGACTGAAGCAGCTGGGTTCATACCTTCGAGTTTGACAATAATCCTAGCTCCCACACCCTCGGCTTGAGGAATTTTGTTCAGATGAACTAAAGGCGTTTTACCAATCAGTTCAGTAATATTTTTAGCAATTTTCATAAATTAACTCCTAGATTTTACTTCTATGACAAATTATTACTGTTGAAAATCAATATACTCCTAACAAACACATTTTATCAGCCTGATATAGCAAAGCTTTTAGCCAAACAATAAAAATGTGTTTTTTTCATTCTTGGGGAGGGTATTTCATTTGCCTTTTGACTTCGGAGTGCAGCGACGTGACCCATATCCCACCAAGAAATAAATTTCTTGGCTCATAGCTTAAGTCCACTAAAAGGGACTGAAATCTTGACCGTATTTGGGTATTAGTCATCTTGAGATGACTTGAGCTATGAGCCTGATGTTTTTAACATCGGGCGGTTTTTGATGCTGCTGCAAGATATCAGCGCCCCAGGAGGGTAAGTCAAAAATCAAATGAAACTAACACATTTTTTTGGCTAAAAGCTTTGCTATATACAGGTCATAAATTTTGTTGATCAGGAGTTGAGTGAATAATCATTTTCAGATAATTGTCTCATTTATCCTTCATCCCAAATGTTTGTTATTTACCAAATTTGACTTTCATAGTTTATTTTTAATGAATCGGCATTACAAAATCTATCTTTTCAGGAAAAAAGTTACTCAATTTACTTTTACTAATTTATATTTAGTATATAAGGCTGCATTCACCACTAAAAATAAATAGATTTTTGGAGAACTTTCGTGTATACTCACCACATAATCTATGGGCTTGAGTACAACTTTTTAGCGTCAAAAAATAGAACAAAAAATGTCTTCTACTACTACCGCATATAGCTTTGGGCTTGAGTGCAGAAACACTAGCACCCCACCTGAGAAATGCTAGTACCCCACCTCAGAAATACTAGCACCCACACCCCAAATAATTTATCTAAGTCTGACGAGATATAAGTTATAGACTTTGAGTACAACTTTAATAAGTTTAATAATCTTAATTCCACTCAGTTAACCTCTGAGCAAAAGAGACAACTGCTATAAATTTTGTAGGATTTACGCAGAGATTCCCCTCTACCCCCCGAAGTTCCTAGGGTTTTACCCAAAGAATCAGGGGGGACTTCTTAACTCTGATATTGCCAAAAGTTACAAACTTGTCAGATTAGGCAAAATTAGTTTGCAAGTTGATAATTATAGCTTTTGTGGAAAAATTAGTAATATTTCAGTCTTCAGTGAACAAACTGAACTCTGAACAATGGTTAAACTTTAGTATTAGAAATGTTTGAATAGTGGAAAGCAAAAACTGGTTAGGGAAACAACAACAGATATTCATCTGGGTACAAATTACCTAGAGCAGGAGAGCAAATATGAAAGTCAAACTTCTAAATGTTCTCACAGTTTGTTTGGTTACCTTAGTAGTGCTTTCTCCAGGGTTAGTAGTATTTAGCATAGTTTGGGGACGACATATTGAGTTCGTTAAAATGCAGAATCTAGCCTGTGAAAGCAACAAATTTTATCCAGGTAATTCTGTTTCATTTGCCCCAAATTCAGCTAAAAGTTTATTACAACATCACACCAAAAACGAAATCTCTGATCGCAATCTTGTGAACCGATTATTAATTGCTGCCGAGCAATATAGACTGGCAAGCATTTTGCAATGGTTTGTCTTAATCACCCCAATTTTTGTAGGATTAGGGATTATTGTTTATGACAGATATCTTGTTTATCGTGCTGCTATCTTAAAAGCACAAGTTGAAATGTTGGAAAGGCTTTGGCAGCAAAGTATCGAGTAATCCTCACTGCAAATTTTACTTATTCAAAACAAGGAATTACCATGACAGAAGAACGCCAAATCCAATATTTCGATCTCATTGACCAGTTACTTAAATGTCCCAATGGTCAAGAACCAGAAGTTTTAGAAGCTCAACCAGAATTAATTGATGCTCCCTTTGTGGAAACAATGCTACAAGTAGCAGCTAGTTTTGCCCACGGTGGTAATCAAGAAGGCGCTCAGTTTTTATTTTTTGTAGCTCGTGAATTAGCAAAGCAACTGGGCTTATATCCTGAAGTTCCCAATTCTGATGTTGCAAGTAAGGAGTAAATATGCTGCTGACTGAAACCGACGCTGGACAAATTGCGTTAGAGTTCCTCATGGCAGATTGGAATATTTCAGAAGATCATCGAGAGTGGTTTGTCATGTTTGGCTCTCGGCTCATTGGTGAAAGTTGGTATATTGTAGAGTTGGGTGTAGAAGGTTTTCCTGATCGTTGGTTTATTGAAGTTTATGATACAGGAATGTGTGACCCTAACTATACATTTGTTTCACCTGTTTCGGCTTCAGAAGGATTTTCTGATTTTGTAGATATTCCAGAAATGGTTGCTGAAGTTTTATTAGCAGAGCGCAAAGCTCGTTAATCATCATTAAAATTCAAAATTCAGAATATACATTAAGAGGATGTTTTAAAAGTCTTATTGTTGGTAGCCAAACATTCTAGATCCCCCTAAATCCCCCTTATAAAGGGGGACTTTGATTCTAATTCCCCCCTTTTCAAGGGGGGCTAGGGGGGATCTGCGAGTGCCTAAAATTACAGCCAACCACTTTTAAAACAACCTCTAATTAAAACTGAAGATTTTGAGTTTGCTATTTAAAACTTTCTACCAAACCAAGAAACTATGTTTCTGAAGTTGATAAAAATGTCATAAAATTACTATTTGAGGTGATGCTAAAGTCAAGCACACCTCATTTTTTATATAACACCAGAAAATACATCACTTCATCTTGAAGGATATGGTTTATGCCCTGGATAAATGATTGGCAGGTACGATAATTACATCACAACAATCATGATAAGTTGCTGTTGGTCATTTAAGATGAAAAAAGAAAGAAATCATGTAATTTGTCAGGTTTAATTGACAAAACTATGTTATATTAAATAGCGTGATGAACGCTACAGAAATATCAGTTGATATGATTGCTGAACATATCCTAGCTAAAGAATTCACAAGAGTTGTCACTCACTATTACCCAAAACTTGGAGAATTGTTAGACGGGTGTCATGTGAAAGTCATCACCTGTTTTTGGGGACGACCAGCTAGACGTTTGCAATATATAGGGATTTACTGCTCTGAAGAAATACTTCCCTTGGTGCAAGCCCAAAAAGATGTCCTCAGAGAACTAGCAGATAATATGGGGCTGGTTCAAGTAGTCTGTATGAACGGGTCGCGATTGCTACGCGATCCTATGTCAAAGCTCAAGCATACCAATCCCCGCTTATGGTTGGAGTTGCAATGGATGACCAATTAAATCAGTGAACAGTGAACAGTGAACAGTTATCAAGACATAAGGTGGAGGATGTAGAGCCAATAATGTCTTTTGACTGATAACTGATAGCTGATAACTGATAACTGTTAAAATAGCGATCGCCTAAAATGAAAACTGGAATTTTTTGCAATTACGAAAATTATCATCAGAATAGCCGCAGGACAATCTTAGAACAAGTCGCGCTAGTGCAGCAGGCGGAAAGCTTAGATTTTGCATCAGCCTGGGTGAGTGAACATCATTTTAATGAATTCAATCTCAGCTCGTCTATGTTGCTATTAATGGCACATCTAGCGGGGCTTACGTCAAAGATTCAATTAGCTACGGCGGCGGGATTACTGCCATTTCATAACCCGATTCGGGTAGCAGAAGATATAGCCACCCTAGATAATTTATGTAATGGCAGATTATTATTTGGGGTGGCCAAAGGTGGGCCTTTCCCTGAACATAATAAGCATTTTGGCACACCAATGGGTGAATCTCGCGCCAAAATGTTAGAGGCGATCGCCTTCATTCAAAAGTTGTTATATGATACTAACGTGTCATTTAACGGACAGTATTACCAAAGCGATCGCTTAACAATTTACCCCACACCATTGCAAAATCAAATTCCAGTTTACATAGCCACTGGTGATGATCAAGGGATAGAATTTGCTGCTCAACATTCCTTTGGCTTAATGGGGGGGCCGCCGTTCTCCTTGGAGAGATTAAAGAAGACTGTGGCTAAATATCGAGCCTTTAATAATAGTGGCTCGGAAAAGTTTGTATTAGCACGCTTCTTTTATGTTGGTAAAACCTACGATGAAGCAGTGAGCGAAGCATTGCCATTCATTCGTAAATTCAGCCAAAAGATGAAAGCCAACTCGGATTATGTCATGCAGAATAGCAAGAATCCCAATCAGAAACCATTTGATCGGACAAATATTTGTTTCGATGAAGACTATTTGATTGAGAATTCAATTATTGGTGATGTGAGGACTTGTCGTGACAAAATCCAAAAATTTCAGCACGAGTTAAATATCGGTACATTAGCGCTCAAACCCTCCTCTTTAGTTTTGCAAAAAAACTTAGAAAGTTTGCAGCGCTACAACCAAGAGGTTCGGAATTATGTCTAAACTGCACCAGCTTCCTCCCGATGATTTACCACCTACCGAGGTAACAAAACAGGATGGAATGCTGCATTTAGAGTTAGAACGATCTACGGGCAGATGCTTTTTTCACGCTTGCGATCGCATTACCCAAGTCTTATTATCAAACTGTCAATGGTATCTTACCAAGAATAGCACAACTCTGACACTAATTATTGATTGTCCTGACATAGTATCTTACTGGCATATAGTCAGTAACATTCCTCAGTTAGGGAATCGGCTAGAGAGGTTTACCAGTAACGCCAAAATCCGCGTTTATCCTCCATTTGGCAAAGGTAAGCCTTTTGAAATCAGCGTCAATGAAATTTCGGCTTATCGGGATTGGCTTTAAGAGTAAACCCTGTCACAGCAAATATTTCACTGCTATATAAATACTAGACAAAGCTAGACATTTACTTCTTACGTCAAAGGGAGCATGGGAGCGGTTATCCCTCGGTAAGCGT
>PWQB01000731.1 GCA_003556955.1 Nostocaceae cyanobacterium CSSed10_463m | reverse complement strand
CAGGGACTACAACCCAATGTTCATTACGGTGATAATGGCTTTGTGGTTTAATCCCGTGTCTAGGGTTGATTTCAACGCGACTAATTCTATAGCTTTCCCCTTCTTCTATCACATCTACAGTACCCCAATATCTTTCACCTGAATGAGAAGAGGATTCATTGATATTTAACTGACTATCATTTTCATTCTGAGACATAAATCAATTGCTCGACTAGATGACCATCACTATCAGGTAATTTAGCTCAAACCAGATGAAGTTAGGGTGAAGAGTTGGCTTAAAAGCAATGAATATGAATATAGTTTAAGTAGGTAAGCAGGAAAAAACCAAACTACCTTACGAAAGGTAAACACACCGGAAATCCTCACCAATGACAAATGACCAATGACAAATGACGACCCCTACTAGTTAACTTTATTTCCGCCCACTTACTTAGTTTTCAGTGGAAGATAAACTATATTGGTCATGAGATATACAAATTTTTTGTGTACTGCATGGCAGAATCACTTTGATAATGGTTTTCTTTTGTGGCTGACTTTGAATTTGTAGTTGACCACCATGTAACTCTGCCAACTGTTTAGCAATAGTTAATCCTAACCCAGAACCTTGTTGCTCGTAAAGTTTACGCTCAAATTGCCTATAGGCTCCCAACTCAGCGATTTGTTCTGCGGTCATACCTCGACCGTGATCAATAAACGATAAAATAAAATTATTATTAATACAATCATTTGTAATCTGAATCAGTGTTCCTGCTGGGGAAAACTTCAAGGCATTATCAATTAATTCTTCAATAATCTTATAAAGATTTTTAGCAGATATTTTAATATTACATGATTGAAAATTTACATATAAATCTGCTTCTCTCCCTGCCTGGTGAACTTTTTCACTAATCAATTGAGTCAATGAATCTGTAGGGAAGATGGTCTCCTGTTTTTGCAACAATTTCATTCTATCTGTGTCTGTAGCAATAATTTCTAGTTCTGCGTGCAGCAAAAAGTTTTGGATTAATCGAAATAAACGTTCACCTGATTGATAAATATACTCTGACATCTCGCGCACTGCTTGGGAATCTAGAAGCTCACTTTCTTCCATCATAATTTGGGAAAATCCCAAAATACCATTCAGAGGTGTTCGCATTTCATGAGGCAAAGATAAGGTAATACTACTACGCAAATTGTCTAACTTTGTTTTCGTGTGCTGATCAATTCTAATTTTTTTATCTAATCGACAAGAAATAGCAGCCAATAATTCTGCTCTGGTAAAAGGCTTTACTAAATAGTCATCTGCTCCCAAATCCATACCTTGACGAAAATAAGTTTTATCAGATTTAGCAGTGAGAAAAATCAAGGGAATCATGGCGGTTATGGGATTTTGCCGCAGTTCTTCCAGTACACTGTAACCATCTAATTCTGGCATCATGACATCACAAATAATCAAATCAGGAATTTCTGTTTGGGCTAAATGCAAACCAAGACGACCATTCTCTGCTTCGATTGCGCTGAACTCTTCAGCATATAAAAACTCTAAAATGTTTTGCCTAACGTTAATATCATCTTCAATCACTAGAATTTTCTTCATATTTACTGCCAAATATTTATAATTAAAAGATATTACATAATCCAATATGAAATAATTATTTTTTTTGTAAAGATTTAACCATTTCGTTATTCAGTATATCCACTAAAACTGATGTCTTTCAACTATGAACCTGTGCGCCTTATGTATTTTTGCTGAGTTTGTAGTTCCTTATTAGTTCTGAGTCTTACGTAAATCTTCTTGATACAAAGATAGGGGATAAGTCATTACCTCAAAATGAATTTATAGAAATCCAGTTTGGAATAGGGAACAGGGAACAGGAAAGAAGGAATTAAGGTATAAGGTGTTTTGTATGGCTTACGCCACGCAAGCTATCAAAGTTCAAAGAAGATTTTTTATACATATAAGCGTCGATTATTCCACAAAAAATTCTCCAATTCTGCTGATGGTAATGCACGACTAAATAAATACCCTTGTATAGCATCACAGTTATTTTCGCGTAAAAAAGATAGTTCAGATTCTGTTTCTACACCTTCAGCAATTACCTGTAAATTTAGATTATGAGCCATTTCTATTAATGCTTTAGTAATGGCAGATTTTTGGTTATCGTTAGCAACATTATGAATAAAATAACGGTCAATTTTTAATGTATTGATTGGTAAATTTTTCAGATAAACTAAAGAAGAATATCCCGTACCAAAATCATCAATAGCAATTCTTACGCCCAACTTTTGTAATTCATTCATAGTTGCGATCGCCACATTAGCATTTTGCATAATCATGCTTTCAGTCAGTTCTAACTCTAAATATTTGGGTTCTAAGTTATTCAGATGAAGAAATTTAATGAGTTTTCTGATAAAATCTGGATGATTAAATTCCATTACTGATACATTTACAGCCAGTCGCAAGGAGATCCCTCGGATATCTTGCCAGGCTTTAATTTGTTGACATACTTTTTTTATTACCCATTGCCCAATAGAGATAATTAAACCCGTAGATTCTGCTACTGGAATAAATTCTGATGGAAAAACAAAACCCAATTCCGGACTGTGCCAACGCAACAAACCTTCAGCAGCAATTATTTCTCCAGAGGCAATATTAATGATAGGTTGATAATAAATTTCAAATTCATTAAATCTTCGCTCATGGATCACCCTATGTAAGTTCATTTCCAGCAACTGCATTTTGGGAGAAAGTGTTTTACTTACAGGTTGATTAGACGAAGTTAAATACTTTTTTAAGGTAGCTTGTCTTTCTAAGCGGTTCATAATTGCGCTTAAAAGTTCGGCGCGAGTAAATGGCTTAGTCAAATAATCATCAGCACCCATATCCATACCTTGACGAAAATCAGCTTTAGCAGATTTAGCAGTCAAGAAAATAAATGGAATTGTTGCTGTCAAAGGTTCTTGACGTACGGCTGTTAGCACTCCGTAACCGTCAATTTCCGGCATCATCATGTCGCACAAAATTAAGTCCGGTACAACAGATATAGCTAAATCGATGCCAATTGCGCCATTAGCAGCTGTAATAGTCTCAAAATTCTCAGACTGTAGTAAATCTAATAAATTCTCCCGAACTGATTCCTCATCCTCAATCACTAAAATTTTAGTCATTTGTTACCTCAGATTTTAAATGGTGACTTAAAGGTAATGTAACAGTAAACACTGTACCAACTCCCACAGTGCTGGTGACAGAGATTTGACCTTGGTGTAAATCTACACAATTTTTCACAATTGCTAGACCTAATCCAGTTCCCAAAATATTACCGACATTCCTAGCACGATGAAAGGATTCAAACAAGCGTGGTAAGTCCTCTTCTGGAATGCCAATTCCTTGATCCTGAATTTGAAATGTGGCTTGCCCATCTTCACAAGTCAGACTAAAGTTAATTGTGCTGGCATCTGGCGAATATTTGATCGCATTGGAAAGTAAATTATTTAAAATATGCCCTAGTAACTTTTCATCCATGCAGCATGGCATAGATTTGTGTTGACTATTAAAATCAATTAAGCCCAGATCATTCTTATTTACTTTTAGCTCTGATAGCAAATCACGGCAATATGCAACCAAATCGAAGCAAGTTGGTCTATAATCCAATTTTCCCGCTTCCACTTTACCAATAACCAACACATCATTCAGCATTTCTGTCATTCGTTTAACAGCATTTTGAATACGATGCAAGTGAGTGATTTGTTTTTCGTCTGTCCATTTGTGGCGGTAATGTTCTAATAATTCCGAGGAAGAAAGGATAGTACTCAAAGGCGTGCGGAATTCATGGGAAGTCATGGAAACAAAACGAGATTTCAGTTCGTGAAGTTCTTTTTCTGTTTCTAGTGCTACTTTCAATTCTGCTTCTAATTGTTTATGTTCTGTAATATCTGCCAAATAACCGACAAATTCTAATGGATTTCCGGCTTCATCACGCACTAACTTACCCTTGTCATGTAGCCAACGATAAGTTCCATCTTGATGTAAAAAGCGATATTCTAAAGTATAGTGTTCATTCTTCAGTGCTTGGGAAAATTGAGCCAAAACATCCGGTAGGTCTTCTGGGTGGATATGAGCATTCCAAAAGTTAGAATTTTCCACGATTTGCCATGCTTCATATCCGGTCATGGTAATCACATTATCGCTGATAAAGGTACTACTTAAATCCTTCCTGGCTGTTCTTGTATATATGACAGCAGGGCTGGAAGAGAGTAGATATTGCAGCCGTTGTTGACTCACCATTAAAGCTGTTTCTACCTGCTTGCGCTCAGTTATATTAGTTTGGATGGTGATATAGTGGGTGAGTTTACCAGCAAAATCATAGACTGGAGAAATACTCAACTCATTCCATAATAAGCTGCCATCTTTACGGTAGTTACTTAAAGTGACAGTACAGTTTCTTCCTGCTTGCATGGCAGCAGAGAGTTCTTCTAACCCTGATTGATTAATATCAGTAGTTTGGAATGAACAAAAATTTCTGCCAATCACCTCTGCTGCACAGTACCCAGTCATGCGCTCAAAGGCAGGATTAACATAGATAATAGGGGTATTAGGAAGACTGGCATCAGTAATAATAATACCATTACTACTAGCAGCCATAGCTCGATTACGTAATCTTAAACCTTCTTCTGTCCGCTTGCGTTGAGTAATATCTGTATGAATGCAGATTGTGCCGACATTTTTACCTGTAGCATCTTTAATCGCATCAGAGCGCAGATAAACTTGCACAAGGCGACCACTACAGGCTCGAAACGTCACTTCACCACGCCAAGACTGAAAAATCTTCACACTAGCGCAGATTTTTTCATAATCTCCTGGATCATCGAAGATGACTGTACATCCCCCAGCTGCCTGTAATTCCTCCAAGGTGTATTCATACTGTTCGATAAATGCTGGATTGACATAGATAGCTGCACCTGTCATATCTCCAATCACTACAGCATCACTGGTACTTTCGATGGCTTTGCGAAAACGTAGTAGTGATTCTTGCGCCAACTTGCGTTGTGTAATATCAGTAGAAATGCCACCCACAGCATAAGTAAAGCCATTGGCATCTTTTAAAGGAAACTTAATCGACAAGTAAGTATGTAAACCATCCTTTTGAGGAATAATTTCTTCTGTTTCTATAGCCGCACCATCTGTAATTACTTGATGGTTATTTGTGGCAAACTCGTACGCACTATCATCAGGCCAAAGCTCATACAAACTTTTACCAACTATTTGTTCTTGAGTCAGGTTTAATAGCTGTTCGTATTTGCGGTTTACTATGAGGATTGTATCATTGGCATCGACAAGGTAAATCACAGCCGGAGAGTTATCTAAAATTGTTTGTAGCTGTTGTTGTGTTTGCCGCAGAGTCATTTCTGTGGATACACGATCATCAATATCCGTATTCGTACCGAACCACTGGACAATTTTACCTTGTTGATCGCGCATCGGCACAGCCCGAATTAAATGCCAGCGATAAGTTT
>PWQB01000622.1 GCA_003556955.1 Nostocaceae cyanobacterium CSSed10_463m | reverse complement strand
TGAGTGATGTTATAGAGAGGCTGGCTAGAGAGAATATATAGACAATTTGTACACAGATGTAGATTAATGTCTAGTTTATTGAGGTCTAGTAGTAAGCTCTGTTTTAGATGAAATAGAATTATTTTTATGAGGATTAAACCAACGATGACCAAAAGCTAAATAAGCTTTGGCCTCAACAGGGCAATCAGGTTGATAAACTAGCTTGATATGATTGATGGTACGCCAAAAAACACTTATGTTATTTGGGTTGATCCATGAGTCTAATTCTCGTATATTAACAGGCCACAGTTCAGGGGAATCTTTTTTATGAATTAAGCCTGGCCATTTTAACAGAGCATCTCGCTTTTGTGGGGTACAGCATTTCATTGTTACTAAAAGGTCAAGAAATTCAGTCCATCGGGGTTCTTTTTTGGGCTGTTTGTCTAAATAACATTCCAATCCGATTCTAGAGCCGATTTCTTGCTCAATATCAAAGCACAAAACTAGGCGATCGCTCAAATGGCTCAGGGAGTTAAGCATCTGCTCTATATCTGCTGTCACTTCTTGTCCTTGAATCTGAGCTAAGTAAGCGGGAATTGTTTGTGCTGATAAACCACTGACATTCAATCTTAGCGGTTGTCCCTGACGCGATCGCATTGCTGCCACGTGACTTATCCCCGCGCCATCTGGTAAAGCATTGATGCACTCCAGCGCTAATGCTTTTTGGCGATCATCCATCTGATGATTCTGGAGCAAGGAGATAATTTGCGTAAACTTTGATAAAGCTGCGGTATCTTTATCTTTAAAAACCTCACCTCGCAAACTAAAAAACCAACAAGCTACTGTAAAATTCTCTGTTGCTTTATCGAGATCAAATTCTAGCCAAATCTCCTCAACTGTCTCAGAGGGTAGAGAATTAACCGTTGTCCAATCTTGACAGAAAGATTGAATCTGTTGCCAAAATGGGTACGATAACAGTGATTCAGCCGTGGGAAATTTCATTGGCTTTAACCCCACAGATAAATCTACTTGGGGTTGATCAGCTTGCAATCGACATTCTAACAGGGCTGGGGAAAGGGGTGGTAGCATCTGAGCTACTTGTTGAATATTAATTAACTGTTGTGGAGTAACTAATATTTCTGGAAGATGGGGAACAATTAAGTGCAAATAATCTTGCAATGAATAATTCATATTATTGGAATAATATATCAAGAATAATTGAACGCAGATGGACGCAGATTAACACAGATAAAGATGGATTAATTAAGGAATTTCAGGATTATGTGCAGCTTTACATCAAATTAGTATAACACTAATCTGGTTAAGTGGGGATGAAGCAAGAATCTCCCTTCAATAGGCAAAGCCTTGAAGGTGAGAGTGTCAAGATTTTACTTTTCCTTGAGAATATCAGGCAACCATAATAAGATTAACATTAGCAAGCAAACTACTACTAAGCCAGCGCTGTAGCGAAATGCGTCTTTGAGATCAAAGGACTGCTGCAAGAGATGGAGTGTTGTTAGCATAAGAAGTTGTTCCTACATATATCATTGGGGTCTTACAGCGATTCGATAAAGTTGTTGGTGAGCAGGATGAACATACACCCAATGCTCATCCTACTATAAAACGGGTTTATTAATTAGAGGTTGGGATTTCTGCGAGTGGAATTAATGGTTTGTTAGTCAGTTCATTTAAGCCCACTGATTTGAAAAGTTCTTCCCAATCACGTCTTAAAGTCATGTCGTTGGGATTTTCTGCTCGTAAGTCAGCTAGGGTTTTGACAGTATCGTGCCAATAACCGTTGTCTGCATAAATCATTACACGCTGCTTATCTGTGGCTGACTCTAATTCTTGTGCGACTTCAGCACTGGGTGCGACTCGTTTGATCACACCACTAGCCACAGGATCACCACTGCGATCGCTTCCTGTGGGATCACAAAGCAAGGTTAAGCGCCAGCGATAGATTCCATCCACTTGTAACCCAGCAAAATCAGTTGGTAAGGTGTAACTAATAATACCGTTATTGGTAGTTAAATTTAAAGTTTTTTCTAAAAGAACATCTCCTGCATCATTCCGCAGCAAAAACAGCGCTTTTTCGGCAGTTGTTGGCGACACATTCACAAAAATCGTCGGGTGATCGCTTAGTGTTAATTCAATGGGAATTTCTCTGGCTCTCATTGTTGCCGGTTTGGGTGGCACAACTGCACTAATTCCTTGGGGACTGCATTGACCACGTGCTGCTCCAGGTTCTAAATTGCGGGAAACCCCGACATCAGGTATTTTGAATCTCAACAAAGCACGACGGCGTGGAGCAAATTGTGGTTGTTGTGCTGTTATCTGTGGAGTTACTGCTGTCGCTGTCAGAGCGGTTTGCAGAAAGTTGGTAGATAAGGTTAATCCGAGGGTCAGTAAAAAGATTGTTTTGTTTAACATAATTTTTGGTAAGATTCAGCCTGGTATGACAACTAACTACATTGGCGATCGCTCAAATTGAGAAGTAGATAAATTTGCCTAGAAAACAAACTACTGTCTCACTTTCATGACTTATCTATGGTCAATAAAGTTCCCAAATTTCCAAATCTCAAACTAGTTAAATCATCAATCATCTGACTACAATTCTCACTATGCCAATGGCGATGTTGACTAGCAACCAGCCAATCACACAAATTAATGTTTAATCCCTGGTTGATGGCGACAATTGTGGCTAATAAGCGCCTACCGGGAAAATTTCAATCGGTCTTCCCAGAAGTTGCACAAAAGATGGTAAACTGTGGGCGAGCAAAGTTTAAATGCTCAATTTATTTAGCAAAGTTTTCTGATGGATGCGAAAGAGCGGGTTGTAGTTATTGCTATTTATGAACAATAGCTTCACCTGATAATCACGCTCGTCGTCAAGAACGTTAGACAGTATATAATAGTGGCAATCATCAACATGAAGGAGATGAGAGCTATTTTGGCAAAAAAGTAGGACAAGATGACGGTAAAATCTGTCTTGAACTTACCTTGGAGCAAGTTCAGAAACTACTGATTTGGAATGCTGAAAAATAGTCTTGAAATATGTCCATCAATTTTGGATTTACGTTGGCGAAGCTGACGTAGCACAGGAGTATTTTGGATTTTGGATTTATTCCACCCTAAAGTGTGGAGCTTGAAAATTTTTCGTTCAATAATAATTTACTAATAATTTACCCATAAATAATGAAAAGGAGCTAATATGCCAATACAAAATATAGGTTCGAGACTCCGCAATTTATCCCAATCAATATTTACGGTTGGGGGTTCAGTGGTTCTAAGCAGTCTGGTAGTTACTGGTTTAATAGTGGGATTACGAGAGCTACAAGGCTTGCAGGGATTGGAGTTAGCCACTTTTGATTATTTCATGCGATCGCGCCCTGATGAACAACCTGATGATCGCTTTTTAGTGGTTGGCATCGACGAAACAGATATCCAGACTCGCAAAGAGTACCCCATTCACGATGGTACCTTAGCCCAGGCTTTAAAAAAACTGGAGGCAATGGAAGCGAGAATTATTGGCATAGATATTATCAGAGATATTCAGCAAGGTACAGCTGCTGGTCGTATAGAGTTAGTCAATTTATTAACTGACAATGATAAGATGATTGCTGCCTGTTCCATGAGCAAGATAGACTCGCCGGGAATTGCTGCTGCACCAGGTGTTACAGAAGAACGAGTTGGTGTTGCTGATTTTCCGGTTGATCCTGGGGGAACTGTGCGCCAAGGTATGATAGTGGCTACTCCCCAAGCCTCAGAACAGCCAACTGTCAATCAACATATCTGCAATTACGCTGACTCAGAAAATCAACTACCATCTTTGAGTTTTCAAATGGTAGTCCGATATTTAGAAGCTATGGGAATAGAACCAGAACTGACAGAATTTGGTGAGCTAAAATTTGGTTCTACAGTTCTCAAGCGCTTAACACCAAAATCTGGTGGTTATCATAATATTGATCCGGGAAGTTACCAAATTCTGCTGCACTATCGTTCAGGTAAAAACGCATTCAAACAAGTATCACTGCTCGATGTCTTAGAAGATAGAGTTGAGCCAGAGCAAGTTAAAGACAAAATTGTCATGATTGGTTACACAGCACCAATTGTGAAAGATACATTTTATACTCCTTTTAGTGCAGGGGCTGAAGATAGCCAAAAAATGCCGGGAGTAATCATTCACACTCACAATGCTAGTCAGATATTAAGTGCTGTTTTAGACCAAAGACCATTGTTATGGTATTGGAATCGATGGCAAGAAAGTTTGTGGATATTTACATGGTCGCTGGTGGGAGGACTTTTGGCGCATCAGATTCGCAAACCTTGGCTATTGGTTTCAGGTACTGGGGTGGCGATCGCAATTTTATGGGGCAGTACTTATATAATATTCACTCAAGCTGGATGGATACCTCTAGTACCAAGCGCTATGGGACTGGTAATCACCTCTAGTATTATTCTCTTGATAGATAGACACGCAGCTACAATTGTCAAGACTGTGAAAGGTTTCTTAAAAATCGATATTGAGATTGACGAAGCCAAAAAAGAGGAAGAAATAGCAGCAATTGTAGAAAGTGATTACTTCTTAGAATTGCAGAATAAAGCCCAGGATTTACGCAATTTAGACAATTTAGAAGAATCTGAAGTTATTCATAGTTCTAATGATTCAGTCATACCATCAAAATCTAGTGAAACTGTAGTTAGCACATCTGCCACAGAAATCGATTATTTGCAGCAAATGTGTGATCGGCGTAATCAACTAAATATACCAGCAAATGACACTGATATCGATGATTCAGAAATAATGCAGTCACCTACAACAGATGAAGCAGAGGAAGAAATGGACTATATAGAACAATTACAGATGCGAAGCAAAAAGCTCAGAGAAAATAACAACTAATTGGGATACGCTCGTAGTTGTGCTTTAACGTTAAGGTGCAACTACAACGGGGTTTTCAGCCTATTTTCTGATAAATGATATTGATTACCAAGGATTACCAATCATAGTAAAGGCAGACCAAAAATATGGATGACTGAGGTTTCTATCGCCCAGTTCTACAATATCTGGGGGCAAATCGACATTAAGATTAGAAATTTTCAGTTGACCATCTTCCAAGCGTACCTTTCCTTGAAGCATTCCTACTTGAGCTTGTCTGAGTCCTTCCGCTTTGATCGGCGCTTGTCTAAGTTTGTCATAAAATTCGCTAATCAATCCCAGTGTGCCTTCATCTGACACATACCACAAACTTGCCAGTGCAGACTTGACACCAGCTTGAACTGCAAAACTGGCAAAGCCTAACTCTGCTTCTGTATCTCCAACGGCTGTACGACAAGCACTTAATACCACTAGCTGCACTGGGGGATTATTCCAACCTAATTGACGCAGTTGATCCATTTGTAACTGGGTATCCCATAGCTGAATGTAGGAGTTATTGGGGGAACCTGATCTAAATTCACCATGAGTAGCTAAATGGATAATCCCAAAGGGTGTTTGTTGACGTTGGTCTTGCAGGTTTT
>PWQB01000781.1 GCA_003556955.1 Nostocaceae cyanobacterium CSSed10_463m | reverse complement strand
CCAAACCCGCAACGGCTCCTTGCTTCGTAATATCCGTAAAGAAGGCGTTCTTCTATGACTGACGAACAACGGGAACTCCTCTTCTCATACCTTTAGGCTGAGGAGTGTCAATGTAATAACTTAGCTTTATTTACTCCCTTTCACGCCGCTAATTTTTAAAACATCGCTCATAGTTGCACAGTAATTTGGCAAACCCAAACTGGCGGGATTGACCACATTTTCATAACTAAAATGGCGATTGTTCATACAGAATCTATCCCAAGCGGCCATTTGAATCCGAAATACAGCAATAATCAAATTAGCTAATGCTAAGGATAGAGGAATGCGAAAATAAATCTTTTTACCCAAATAATTGCAGACTTCTTCCACTGCTTGATTAGCTGTTAAAGCTTGTTGTCCTAAAACAAACTTACGTGGTTCGTTTTCCTGGGGAGGAGAATCAATTAAATACTGCACCGCCGTCGCAATGTCTCGCCCGTGGATAAAATGAAAACTACCATCTACCTGCAAACAGCGAATTAAATTAATATATTTGGTTACTTCTGGGATTCCTGATGTCAAATGAGAATAGGGTTTATTGTCATCACCGCCTAAAACTAAA
This sequence comes from Nostocaceae cyanobacterium CSSed10_463m, assembly GCA_003556955.1. The sequence continues at coordinate 4,909 of PWQB01000781.1, read as the reverse complement.
GTTGGGAAAACCTTAGTAACTTTCGGGGCTATTTCTAGCTGCGACATTTTTTGTAAACAATCATATTTGGAACGAATATAATCTGTCCCAATTTCCCCAGCTTCTTTCAGGGGTTGATTGTAACGATCCAAAACACTAGCTGTAGAAAAGTAAATTACTTGTTCACAGCGCTGCGGATCTAGCATTTGCATCAATTCTAGAGTCTTGGAGACATTAATATCAAATGTGTCATCACCACCCCAAGCCGTAGCCGTGAGGACTGCTGTATCAATTGTTGGGAGCAAATCAGCCAAAAGGCTAATTTTTTGCATATCCCCCTGCAAAACGGTGATACCTGGACGCGCCTGAATATCAACTTGCAATTTCTGAGGGTTTCTAACCAGTAAATATAACTCGTGATTAGTATTTTGAATTAAAGCTTCTGAGATGTAGTGACCTACACAACCGCTTGCACCTGTCACTAAAATCCGTTTCTGACTCATAGTATTATTTAAAATAAATTAGTAATTAAAACTCAAGAATTAAAAATAAAGTCAAAAGTTCCACTCTTAACTCTGTGTTCTCTGTGCCTCTGTGGTTAGATAATTGATTTTTTTACCACAATTTTGTAATGGATTGACACAGCTAATTTTGTGCATAAATCAAACTATTGTGGGGTGGGCTACTGGTCCCCCCAAAACAGGCAAGACTTGTACTGAGCTTGTCGAAGTATGCCTGTTCTACAAGAAAAAATCATGCACTATTTGAGTTGTGTCAATCCACGAGATTAAACTTCTACAGATTTGAGTTGTTTTGCAGTTTCAAAAAAGAAAGCCACATTTTCTTCTGGAGTTTCTGGGAGTACACCATGACCGAGATTGAGAATATGACCCCAATTACCAGCTTTCCGCACTGTATCAAGAATGCGATCGCGGATAAATTCTTTAGAACCAAACAACACACCAGGGTCAAGATTTCCTTGAACTTTGACGTGTTTGCCTAATCTGGCACGTGCTTCAGCCATATCCACAGCCCAATCTACAGTGACAATATCTGCACCCGATTTAGGCATTCTTTCCAGCACACCGGCGCTACCGCTAACTAACAAAATTAACGGTGTATCAGGGTGGGTTTGCTTGACTTGCTGAAAAACTCTTTGCTGATAAGGCAGAGCAAAGGTGTCATAATCTTGGGGACTGAGTTGACCAGCCCAAGAATCGAACATTTGTACCACTTGAGCGCCACAGTCAATTTGATAGCGTGCATAAACAGCGATCGCATCGGCTAATTTAGCTAATAGCTGATGTAAGATCGTCGGATCTGAAAACGCCATGTTTTTAATCACCGAGTAGGTTTTAGAACCTTTACCTTCCACTGCATAAGCGGCTAAAGTCCACGGTGCGCCCACAAAGCCTAAAACAGTTGACTGATTGCCTACTTCTTGGCGTAACGCCTGCAATATGGTCTTAATAAACGGGAGTGATGCTTCTGGTTCTAAAGGACGCAGGCGATCAATTTGTTCTTGGGTACGAAGGGGCGAGTTAATGATTGGGCCTTTACCTTCCGCAATGTCCATTTCAATGCCCAACCCTGGCAAGGGGGTTACAATGTCGGAAAATAAAATCACTCCGTCTGGGCCGAATGCTTTCCAAGGTTGTAGGGAAACTTCTATGGCCACTTCCGGGATTTCCGAGCGATCGCGGAACGAAGGATATTTTTCCCTTAAATCTCGATATGCTTTCATATATCGTCCCGCTTGTCGCATCATCCAGACGGGGGGACGATCTACTACTTCACCACGTGCAGCTCGGAGGAGATGAGGAGCCGTTAACGAAACACCCATTTAACACTTCATCCTAAGTCATTATATTTATGCCACTGTTTAGCTTATCATTCTGAGATTACGCTTTTTCAGGAGGTTCGCCTCAAACAACAATAGTTAATGCTTTACTTAACTTTATATGCAAACTGACTCTTATCGTGCAACTCGTGTTGCATCTACCCCCCACCCCCAAAAGTTGTTAATTCCACGCTCCCACAGACAAAAGTTTTTCATCCAGTTTACCTTGATGACTGTCTTAGGATGGGTTGTAGGTGGCATTGCCAGCATAGGTTTAGAAAGAAGCATCTTGGGAGGACTACCTCCTGCTGATTCTTTTCATTGGGTCAAAATACTTGGTAATATCTTGTTTGCGGTAGTTTTTGCCGCCGACCAAGCCCTTGTCCTACGGCGTTATATTGCCGGTTGGCGATGGGTACTGGCTACCAGTATCGGCTGGTTAATTGCCAATAGTATCGCCTTTTCTTGGGTAAGATATATTTCATCCCTTGCCAGTTCCTTCATTGACGGTGTACCTCTGGAGTTAGCTTTTATCTGGGGATTTTTGTCAACGATTTCATACATTTTGGCGGGAATTTGGCTAGGACTTTGCCAATGGTTGGTTTTACAGCGTTACGCAAAACAAGCGTGGTGGTGGATTTTCGTGCCTTCTATTTCCTTCTTCTTCATCAGTATTTTCGTTTGGTTCCTGTCTCTTGTGCAAGATTTGATTCCAGAAATGAATCGCACTCCTATATTGTATTGGAGTGAACAAACATTTACGGCTATTATTCTCGGAGTGATACCAGCAATTGGCTTGTGTACCTTAAAAAGAAACTATCGTCGCCCAACTCAAACTTCTACTTCCTCTTCCCTTCCCAACAGCTAGTTGCTGGATATTTACCATAGGTTAACAATTATGAATAAAGATAAAGTTTTATCAAAAATAGTTACACCACCGATTGCTGAACAACAGCCAGAGGTTTTAGAATTGCATGGCGATCGCCGCATAGACAATTACTTTTGGATGCGCGATGTAGATAATCCGGAAGTTATTGCTTATCTGGAAGCAGAAAACGCCTACACAGCAGCCATGATGCAGCATACAGAAACACTGCAAACCCAGATATACAACGAAATGCTGGCGCGGATTAAAGAAACAGATTTATCAGTTCCATTCCGTAAAGACGAATATTATTATTATTCACGCACTGAAGAAGGCAAAGCATACTCAATTCATTGCCGGAAAAAAGGTAGTTTGGCAGCACCGGAAGAAGTGCTACTAGACGAAAACGAATTAGCCGCAGGTCACGATTTTTTTGAATTAGGTGTATTTGACGTTAGCCCCAATCATCAAATATTAGCTTATTCCTTTGATACTAGCGGCTCAGAACAATACACATTGTGTTTTTTGGACTTAAACACACATCAGTTATATCCCGAAACAATTGCCGAAACTTATTTTTCCTTTGCCTGGGGTAACGATAATAAAACTGGATTTTACACTAAAATTGATGATGCTAATCGTCCTTACCAACTGCTAAAACATATATTAGCAACATCCCCGGAAAAAGATGAACTAATTTATGAAGAAAAAGATGATATATATCATTTATATGTGGGCAAAACCCGCAGTCAATCATATATATTGATGCTGTTGCAAAGTAGTATCACCACAGAAGTTCGCTATTTGGATGCTAATCATCCCCAAGGTGATTTTCAAATCATTAATCCACGCACAACAGGGGTAGAATATGATGTTGATCATCACAGCGATCACTTCTACATTGTGACTAACGACCAAGCCACTAACTTTAAATTAGTCAAAACTCCTGTATCTGCACCATCAAGAGAAAATTGGCAACCTATTATTCCTCACCAAGAAGATGTGCTGTTATTGGGAGTCAGCCTTTTTGCTAATCATTTAGTAATTTATGAAAGAAAAGGCGGCTTACAAACTGCAAGAGTGCAGAACTTATCGACAGGCGAAGAAAATAATATTAGTTTTCCTGAACCAACTTATGAATTTGATGAAGGAAATAATCCAGAATTTAACACTAATATATTACGCTTCCATTACACCTCTTTAATTACTCCCCAATCTGTGTTTGATTACAACATGGAGACAAATCAGAGGGAACTGAAAAAGCAAACCGAGGTATTGGGTGGCTACGATAAAACTCAATATCAAAGTGAGTGGCTAATGGCTACAGCACCCGATGGTACTAAAATTCCCATTTCCATTGTTTACAAACAGGGAATTAATAAAGATGGCAAACATCCCTTGTTACTTACAGGGTATGGTGCTTATGGTTCCTCTTACCCGGCATCATTTTCTTCCACTAGATTAACATTATTAGACCGAGGAGTAGTGTTTGCTATTGCTCATATTCGTGGTGGTGAAGAAATGGGGCGGAAGTGGTATGAAGAGGGTAAATTTTTGCAGAAAAAGAATACCTTTACAGATTTTATCGCCTGTGCAGAGTATTTAATTGCTGAAGGTTGGACAGCAAGCGATCGCTTAGTCATTACTGGCGGTAGTGCAGGGGGTTTATTAATGGGTGCAGTCATGAATATGCGTCCTGATTTATTTAAAGCAGTAATAGCCAATGTCCCCTTTGTCGATGTAGTCACAACAATTTTAGATACCTCTCTCCCCCTATCAGCGATGGAATGGGAAGAATGGGGAAATCCCAACGACAAAGTTTATTACGACTACATGAAATCTTACTCACCCTACGATAATGTCGCAGCTAAAGATTACCCAGATTTATTAATTACTGCTGGTTTAAATGATTCTCGTGTCAAATATTGGGAACCCGCTAAATGGACAGCCAAACTGCGGGAAACTAAAACAGATAATCATCTTTTGTTGCTGAAAACCAACATGGGTGCAGGACATAGCGGCGCATCTGGACGTTATGAAAGCTTGCGCGAACTAGCTTTTGAAGATGCGTTTATTTTGGATAGGTTAGGTTTGGGAAATATAGCAAAGTGCTGAGTGCTGAGTGCTGAGTAGGTAGGGGCGGGTTCAAGAGTCAGTCTGTGGTTCGTCGAAATCCTTAGTAAACCCGCCCGTACATCAAGGCTTTGGGCAATCAACAATGTCCT
>PWQB01000542.1 GCA_003556955.1 Nostocaceae cyanobacterium CSSed10_463m | reverse complement strand
TTCTTTTTTTTCTGGCGGTTGAGTTATTTCTGCTGCACTTTCAGAGTATAGTTACGCCTCAAACCAGGATTAAAAGTACCTACCCAAATTTTATAAGTACCACTTTTAAAGTCTTTGTCTTCAAAGCTGGCATCTTTGTTTGTACCCGTATCATCGCCGCAGCGAATTGTTTTGTCGTCTGGCCCTTGGATGAGTAGGGTGGTGTCATATCCACCACTATTGACGATTATTTTTAGCCGATCAAAGTCTTTTTCCAAGTTGAGAATGTGATCTGGTTGGGGATCAGCAAAACCGACGCAGGGATTTCTATAGCGATCGCGTCTGCTAATGTCAGACAGGGAGTAAGAACCACCTGTGTGACCAGTCACTATGCCGGCTGTTGGCTCAAAACCCGGTGATAGGCTAAATGTCCCAAAATGTGATGTGGCTGCTATTGCTGGTGTAGCTGTAATGGCGGCAATCATCGCTACCATCCAGCTACCTCGAAAATGATGCCGGGGGCGACGGTATTTCATAAAGGAGCATCCCAACAGGCTTTATCTTGATGATATATACAACATTTTAGCGTGCCACAATTCCAGATAAGTTTTTAGACAATTGGCAAACTTCACCGTAGGGATCAAAGGAAAAATGTCACAAAAAGTTTTATTTTTTCAAACTCCGTAAGAATTTAGTTAGTCCATAAATCGGAATAATATTCCGCCTTTGAGCAATCCTTTCTCGCTACCATAACTGCTGATTGTGAGCGATCGCAAATTTTGAAACAACGGTTTACCCACTATTTCCACTAACTGCAAAATCGGCAATTGACGTTCTAACAGAGTTTGGCTTTTTGTCCAATCGAGATAGACGTACCCCTGATTGGGTTGGGGAATCGCCGCAATACTATCTTGGAAATTGCTATCGCTAATCAAAGAACCGTTTTTGCTGGTGATCACTTCGTTCAAAGTTTCCAAATTGGAGGCAAAAATCTCGTAATTTCCGAGAGTCGTGTGTACTCCCTGGACATTGGCCTCAATAGCAAATTCTGGGCGTGCTTGAGTCTCAGTTTCTTTACTGACAGCATTTAACTCTGTCCAAGCAAAGATTTTTTGTTGATTCAAATTGAAAGAACTAATACTGAGTCCACGAGACGAGGCGATCGCATCTAAACGCGAAATTCCGTCTGGGACATCCTCTAGTTTTTCCACCACAAACACCCAATCAGCAGCCTCTTCTCCCCCATGAGGTAACACTGCTAAGGCATATTCTCCTTTTACCCAATTAAAGATATCCTCTGCCAAATTTATCCCCTGGTTGTTTTGCAATTCTGCCAAGGGTTTTACCACAGTAGAAATTGCATCAGTTCCAGAACCAGAGAGAGCCGTTTTTACTTGTGTCCAGAGTTGGGCTAAATCACTATTACCCAAATTGTCTAAATGAGAACTGGAAATCACCAAACCTGCCCCATCTGGTATATATTCTAACGCCTTGACAGTTTTACTCAGTGGTTCAGAAACGGGCGTAATTTCCGAGTCAGTCAGGAAATTAGTTTCTGCTAGCAGTCCTTTAGGGTTCAAAGATAAAGAAATAATTTGGCTATCAAAGGTGACTTCTGGTAGTTCTAAACCTTGCCATTTTGCCACGGCGGGAAGATTCAGAAAAGCTGTAGCTAAAGATGCTTTAGGCAGTTGTTGGGCAGCTTTTTGGTATTTGGGCGAACTGGACAAATTCAAATCAGGAGCTTGGACATTATTAATTGCGTCTCGCAGCACCTTCAAATCATTAGCAAATAAAACAAAGCCATCTACAACTGCACCAGCCAGGGAATCTTGCTGTGGTTGGGAATCGTCAGATACTAGCTTTACTCCTTCATATTCCTCCACAGCCAAATTTGCACCAGCTAATACCCGGCGAGAAAATAACAAATCTAAAAACTCACGGCTTTTTTCTGGTTTCTCGGTAGCGAGTGCCATTAAATACCCTGGCTGCTTTCCATTCTCTGGATCACGATCAATATCTACAGTAGTGACAGAGAGGGTAATTTCATTTCCTAGCCAGGGCTGAATATCTTGTTTGTAATCTATACCACTCTTAGCCAAGAGACTGGTTTTGAATTGAGATAATTCTCCTTTACGCTCCAAAGACTGCAATCTATCCGGATTAGTCAGTAACGAAACCGTCACCGGAGCCAATTTAGAGACGAATATAGCCGCATTTGGCTGTGAAGTAGAGGCGAATAACTTCACCGGAGTCTTGGCGAAAAACCAGTAAAAACCTGCGCCGATAATGATGATGGCGATTGCACCAGCCACCAAGAAACCAATAAATGAACGTTGACTATTGACATTAGACATACTACTACCAGAAATAAATTTTAAATTGTCCGACTTGCCAGCCCAGAGGGTAGGGATTGGGGAGTTAGTTGATATACAACACTTTCCTGTACAGACGTGATTGCTCACGTCTCAGTATTTTCTGATAACTACTTCCCTGTGAATAGATGCTGATGCTAGGAGACAGATTTTCTGTCACCATAAAGGATATAAGGTTATTTACAAAAATCTCATGACAGGGAATCCTTCTAGTCAACTCATTACTCAGATTAGTGTAGAGGAACTGGCGCAACGTCTGTCTTCTGGTGATGCAAGTATTCAGTTAATAGATGTACGCGAACCTCAAGAACTAGCAGCAGCTAGAATTGAGGGCTTTGTCAATCTCCCCCTAAGTGAGTTTGTAGAATGGGGCGATCAAGTCCCCACCATGTTCAATCCCCAAGCTGAAACCCTAGTGTTATGTCACCACGGTATTCGCTCTGCCCAGATGTGCCAATGGTTAACAGTTCAGGGATTTACAAATGTTAAAAATATTACAGGTGGTATTGATGCCTATTCTCTAGTAGTGGATAATTCAATTCCCCAATATTAGTCATTAGTCACTAGTACCGCAGGGCGGAAGTCAAAAGTCAAAAAGCTTATTCTATAGGCTTTTCATTGATTTTGAATGGTCTATCTATTTACGCCATGCTGTACTAGTAATTAGTTGTTCAGGCTACATACCCGGCCCCTCGTTGGTGTAGTTCATCTAAATACCAAGGACTAATGACTCTCGGTATGTGGTTTGATCCCCTAAAAGATGGGATTGCGAAGATGCGGCTGATTGTTTCGCTTTCAGCAATGCTATTCTTAACACAATACTGTCTCAGTTGAGGATCTAGTCAAAAAAACTCGCCAGTCTTAGCACAATTCACATTTTACTCATTTAGCCTATATAAATTTGGTCTAAAATAAGTATTTTTAAATACAACTTTTCATGAAAATAGATGCAATAATACTTAAAAACTCCGACTTGGCTCGGCATACACAATAAAATTAAATATTTTGCTAAATTAATTAACTACTATTCATAATTTTTGGCTTTGAAATCTCCAAAATTTTCCCAGTTTAGTCAAAATTTGCCTTCAGCAAAACATACCCTATGCAAGTCCAGTTAACGAATCGACAACAGCATATACTTTGGGCAACAGTACGCCACTACATCGCTACAGCAGAACCTGTAGGTTCAAAAGCTTTGGTTGATGAGTACGACTTGGGTGTGAGTTCAGCGACAATTCGGAATGTGATGGGTGTGTTAGAAAAATCTGGGCTACTTTACCAGCCACACACCTCTGCTGGACGCATACCCTCAGACTCAGGCTATCGTATCTATGTTGATCAGTTAATTACACCGACGCTGCGAGATGCGACGCGCACAGATGTTTTAGCCAAAGAGGTAGAATTAGCGCTGCAAAATCGTCTCCACTGGGAAGATTGGAGTTTGGAAGCCGTACTTCAAGGTGCAGCACAAATTTTAGCTACAGTCAGTGGCTGCATAAGTTTAATTACTATGCCGCAAACTACTACAGCAATTTTGCGACATTTGCAATTAGTGCAAATTGAAGCCAATAAGATTATGCTGATTGTGGTGACGGATGATTATGAGACACATTCCAAGCTGATGAATTTATCGTCTGAAGAAGCAGACGCAAAACCTGATCCTGAAGGAATAGATCATGAATTGCAAATTGTTTCTAACTTTTTGAATACCCACTTGCGGGGACGCAGTTTATTGGAATTAGCTAGCTTGGATTGGAGTGAATTAGATCAGGAATTTCAACGCTATGGCGAATTTTTGAAAGGTTCAGTCACAGAATTAACTCGTCGCCATGTGACACCAACTACAACTCAAATTATGGTTCGGGGTGTAGCGGAAGTTTTGCGCCAGCCAGAATTTTCTCAATTACAACAAGTACAAACAATTATCCAACTTCTAGAAGAAGAACAAGACCAACTGTGGCGATTAATCTTTGAAGAACCAGAAGCAGAAGATGTTGGTAAGTCCAAGGTAACAGTTCGCATTGGTACAGAAAATCCCTTAGAACCGATCCGCACCTGCACCTTAATTACTTCTACTTATCGCCGAGGTGTGCTACCTGTAGGAAGTGTGGGAGTTTTAGGGCCGACACGCTTAGATTATGAAAGTGCGATCGCAGTTGTAGCGGCTGCGGCTGATTACCTCTCAGACGCTTTTAGTTAAATCGAAAAACTAAAAGGGAGGCTGAAATATGTCGCTTCCAGTCTTTCTCCAATTAAAAGAATGAAAAAAATGCGTATTACTACTGTATCCCGAAGGATTGCAATAGCAGTCTTCTCTTGTAGCCTGATTATTTTTTCCAGCCAAACAGCCGTAAACACTATTACAGTACCCCTACGCAGTCAAAAGGGAATAGTGGTTTCCGCCCATCCGCTAGCCAGTGACGCAGGAATTAAAATGTTACGCCAAGGTGGTAACGCCGTTGATGCGGCTGTGGCGACAACTTTTGCAATTTCTGTCGTTGAACCGTTTTCAGCCGGAATTGGTGGGGGTGGCTTTTTATTAATGCACTCTGGCAAAACTGGCGAAATCAAAGCTTTAGATTTTCGGGAACGCGCCCCCCTGAAAGCGACAAAAGATATGTATTTGGATGCAGATGGTAAGGTGCGTCCCAATGCAAGTGTTACTGGTTATTTAGCTGTGGCGACACCAGGAACGGTAGCCGGAATGTATGAGGTACATCGCCGTTATGGTAAGTTACCCTGGGCAGAGGTGGTAAAACCTGCGATCGCACTGGCTGAAGATGGTTTTATACTCAGACGTGTACTTTCACCACGTTTTTTATTATTCAATGATACACGTCTTCAAACCATGCTGAATAACCCTGGAATGCGGGAAATTTTTACTCGTGATGGGGAGTTTTATCAACCTGGGGAAAGACTAATACAGCGCGATTTGGCGCGGACTTTAACAGATATTGCCCGTAGTCCCCACAGTTTTTATACCGGAAATATTGCCTGGGCGATCGCCTCTGACATGGCAAAAAATGGCGGGTTAATTACTTTAGAAGACCTCAAAGCCTACAAACCAATTTGGCGGACTCCCGTTTGTGGTAGTTTCCGTCAAGCAAAAATCTGCTCAATGCCACCACCTTCATCGGGAGGAGTGCATTTATTGCAGAT
>PWQB01000487.1 GCA_003556955.1 Nostocaceae cyanobacterium CSSed10_463m | reverse complement strand
GCCACTAAAATCTACATAATTACTCATTGATTAGTCCTCTTACACCACACCATAATCACAAATGACACGCGTATCATAACAGGAATTTGATTTTTACCGTAACTGCCCTTGCATCTTGTTTATACATGATGTTTGAATTATTTTCCTCTGTTGTTTTGCGGATTGAGAATGATTTTACCTTTGAGGGAGGTTTTTACTATTTCTGAACTGTTATAAAGATTATTCTGTAAGTTTATGCCGCATCGGGACAGAAAATCTTGTAGTTTCAAATACATCTTTCTTAATTCCTGACTCGTGTTGGTGACGGTAATACCTTGGTAGGGAAGGTGATTTAAAATTGCATCAAGTCTAGGCACGAATTGAGCATAGTAGTATATTTGTATTTAAATTTTGGCAAATTGATATCGAGTTTAGGCATGACTGAATGCAGCAAATAGGAATCTTTGGTGGCACATTTGATCCAGTTCATTGGGGACACTTACTCGTGGCCCAAACAGCTTTGTCTCAAGTACCCCTGGAAAAGATAATTTGGGTACCATCATTAAACCCTCCACATAAAAAAGCAGTTTTGTTTGAACATCGCTGGGAAATGCTGAAATTAGCGACAAGAGAAAACCCAGCATTTACAGTCTCCCTGGTAGAGACAAAACGCTCCGGGACTTCCTATGCCATCAATACCTTGATGGACTTATCTAGTTGTTATACAAATACTCACTGGTACTCGATAGTGGGCTTGGATACATTTAAAACCTTACCCCGTTGGTACCGTGGACACGAAGTAGTACAAATGTGTGATTGGTTAATCGCACCCCGACTGCTAGGTGGTGAGACTATAACTCAAAGTAAGGTAATCTGCAAGCAAGTGGAGCAACAACTAACAAAGCAGTCGCTGACTATTGACTGGCAATTATTGAATACACCTTTAGTAGGAATTTCGTCAAGTATAATTCGTAAACTTTGCCGTGAATACCAGTCAATTCGCTATTTAGTCCCGGAAGCGGTCAGATCCTACATCACTACTCACAGCCTTTACTCAGGTAAATCTGAATAAAATATGTGTTTTTTTTATTGATCAAACACTTTATGGTTATTAATACTCCCCCCCTTTGCGATATGATTGGGTTCAAAGATATCAATTTATAGGCATAAATACAGAGGGTAAGACACTGTGATTAGAGTCGCAATCAATGGTTTTGGGCGTATCGGACGTAACTTTGCACGCTGCTGGGTAGGCAGAAAAAATAGCAACATTGAGCTGATAGCTATTAACGACACATCAGACCCTAGAACCAACGCACACCTTCTCAGGTATGACTCCATGCTTGGGAAGTTAAAGGATGCTGACATTACCGCCGACGATAATTCGATCATCATTAACGGTAAGACCATCAAATGCGTATCGGATCGCAACCCGGAAAACTTGCCTTGGAAAGAGTGGGACATCGACCTGATTATCGAATCAACCGGTGTATTTACCAGTCGGGATGGCGCACAGAAGCATATCAATGCTGGAGCCAAAAAAGTTCTGATCACTGCTCCTGGTAAAAACGAGGATGGTACTTTTGTGATGGGCGTGAATCATCACGACTATGACCACAACCAGCACCACGTGATTAGTAACGCTAGCTGTACTACTAACTGCTTGGCTCCCATTGCTAAAGTGTTGAACGATAAATTCGGGATCATCAAAGGCACGATGACCACTACCCACAGCTACACTGGTGACCAGCGCTTACTAGACGCTTCTCACCGGGATTTGCGTCGGGCTAGAGCAGCAGCTATTAACATTGTTCCCACCTCCACCGGTGCGGCAAAAGCAGTAGCGTTGGTAATTCCAGACCTTAAAGGTAAACTTAATGGTGTGGCTTTACGTGTACCTACTCCTAACGTCTCGATGGTAGATTTCGTAGTTCAGGTTGAGAAGCGTACTATTACTGAAGAAGTTAATCAAGCTCTCAAAGATGCTTCTGAAGGACCACTTCAAGGCATTTTGGACTACAGCGAACTACAACTAGTATCTTCCGATTATCAAGGTACTGATGCTTCTTCAATTATCGACTCCAGCTTGACCATAGTCATGGGTAATGACTTGGTGAAAGTTATGGCGTGGTATGACAATGAATGGGGTTATAGCCAAAGAGTTCTAGATTTGGCAGAATTAGTAGCTACAAAGTGGGCTTAGTAAAGTGCTGAGTGCTGAGTGCTGAGTATGAAATCATACTTGGTCATTAGTCATCCCCGAAACAGAATGTAGAGACGTTGTATACAACGTCTCTAGAATGGTTCACTATGGACTATTGCGTGAAATGTTGGAATCCCTGGCTGAGAGTTAAAACCTGGTCGGGGATTTTTTTTTGTTGGTCGTGTAGTATTACTTGGGAACCTGTGGTAATGGTTCCAACTATGGCGGCGCTTTCACCGAGTTTTGTTACTAAACTCTGGGCGAAAACTTCTGGTAAGCACAGCACTAATTCAAAGTCTTCACCACCATAAAGGGCATATTCTAAAGATTTTTCTGGTGTTAACCAGTGGTTAAAAGTTGCTGGTACGGGTATCTGGCTGGCTTCTAGGACAGCGCCAACACTACTAGCACGGCAAATTTGCAAAATCGCATCTGCCAAGCCGTCGCTGCTGTCCATACCAGCTATAGGGGGATGGGCAGATTGGGAGTAGGATGGGAGAATTTGCCAGAGTATGGGTAAAACATCTAATCTGGGTTGGGGACGCTGGTGGGCTGTGATCAGAGTTTTTTGTTCTGTTTCGGTGAGGTTTTGCTTTAATTCGGGATGCAAGAGCAACTGTAAGCCTGCGTGGGATGCGCCATGAACACCCGTGACAGCGATCGCATCACCCACTTGTGCCGCAGAACGTCGGATAATCCTCTGGGGAGGAACTTGACCAAAGGCGGTAATAGAGAGAGTTGTTACAGGCGATCGCACAATGTCACCGCCCACAATTACGCTATTGTATTTCTGGAGGCATTCTGTCATTCCCTGATATAATCTTTCAACCCAACTCACCAGCACTTCCCCAGGTAATCCCAAACCCACGGTAATTCCTAGAGGATCAGCCCCCATTGCTGCCAAATCGGATAAATTAGCGGCTACAGCCCGCCAACCAGCATCTTCTGGCGATGTAGTGACATTGCTAAAATGCACGCCATCAACGAGGACATCTGTAGTAACTACTAAAGATTTATCTGGTGCAGTTAAAAGTACTGCTGCATCATCGCCAATCATTCCTGGGGGACAGAAACGCTGCAATTTTGCTAAAACACCTTGTTCGCCAATATCTTTAATTTTAGTCATTCAATTTTAGTCATTCAATTTTAGATTTTAGATTTTGGATTAGACTGCAATTAAAAAAAGAGGAGTAGTCAGAAACAACCCCTCAAACTCTTATATTTACATTTTCTTGTAGAGACGCGATTTATCGCGTCTCATTTATCGCGTCTTTTATGCTTGTGGCTGAACTAAATTTTCAATTCCCTGAATCACACTGGCTGATTCAATCTTGTCACCTTCTTTGAGCTTATCCAAAATTGCTTTGCCTTCAGTGAGATAGCCAAAAACGGCATAGCGACCGTCTAACAGGTTTCTTCCCGCCGGGGTCAATTCTGGCTCAAACAAAAAGAAGAAAAATTGTGATGAACCGCCATTGACTTCAGTTTCAGGGCGAGCCATCGCCAATGCGCCAAAGGAAGAAAAAGGCAAAACTGGCATATCTAGATAACGCCCAGCTTCTTCGAGAGTAATGCCATAGGTGGGTTCCTTGTCGCCTTCTACCAAAACTTCTAAAGGAACAGCACGGTATTTTTTAGTTTGAGGATCTATAAAACCTACTTCTTTTCCCGGTGGATCTCCGGTTTGCAGGACGTAAGATTCTTCAGAACGGGTAAATTCTAAGCCGTCATAAAAACCTCGCTGGACTAAATCTACAAAGTTACCAGCTGTGACGGGGGCGCTATAACCATCGACTACCATAGTGAGGTCGCCTTTGTTGGTCTTCATTGCCACTGTGGCTCTACCTTTGAGTTGAGGGAGGTTATTGTACTCCGCAGGGACTTCAAAGGGGAATTCGGTCACCATTGACTCTTCTAACTGGGTGACTATATCCAGCAGTTTGTTTCTACCTTCGAGAATTTGTTCTTTGTCTTTAATTTTGACTGCTTCTTGGAGTGAATCTACGCCGGATTTTAACTCAGCAATCCAAGCTTCGGCTTGGGGTTGGCGTTCTTCACTAACGCTTGCTAGGATTTGGTTAGGCTTATCGAGAATGCGTGAGGCTGTTTTCAAATCGCTAGACATAGCACCCCACCGTCGATTTGCCCGCAGTTGGGTAGAAATATCTTCTAAACTGGCTTGCAATCGCCGCACTGGTTTATTGTCTATGGGGAGTGCATACCTTAATAAAGCCTTGCCCTCAGTAATGGCATTTCCCGATGGCAGGGCGGCGTTACTAGGAGGAGTCCAGCCAGCTGTACTTATGCCTAAAAATATTGTTACTAACAATATTGCCATTAGGCTGTTCTTCAGCCAGGATTTTAATATGTTAAACATGATGAAATAACTCAAATGCAACATGAAATTGTTGACTAGGCTTAACCCATCCATCATCTTCCCACAGTACGAGTGCTGAGTAATGGGGTAATTCAGGATCAGGGATGGAAAAATTAGCTCAAATTCTCTGCCAGTCCCTCTTTCCCAGTCCCTATTCCTCAATCATTTAAGTTATATCTTGACGATTAATGACTAATTACGACCCTTGAAGGGTACAATAAATGCCGATTGTCTTCCCAAATTTGAAAGCTTCATGATATCTAGTAACGACTTTCGACCCGGTGTATCCATTGTATTAGATGGGAATGTATGGCGAGTAGTTGAGTTCCTACACGTTAAACCAGGCAAAGGCTCTGCCTTTGTGCGGACAAAACTCAAAAGCGTCCAAAGTGGCAGCGTTGTAGAAAAAACCTTCCGCGCTGGGGAAACAGTACCTCAAGCGAATCTGGAAAAAAGCACGATGCAGCATACCTATAAAGAGGGCGAAGAGTTCGTCTTTATGGATATGGAAACCTACGAAGAAAGCAGATTAAGCGTGGCGCAAATTGGCGATCGCGTCAAGTACCTCAAAGAAGGTATGGAAGTTAATGTGATTCGTTGGGGTGAGCAAGTGCTAGAAGTGGAACTACCCAACTCTGTGGTTCTGGAAATTGTTCAAACAGATCCGGGTATCAAAGGTGATACGGCTACAGGTGGAACTAAACCCGCTACCCTGGAAACAGGCGCAACTGTAATGGTTCCATTGTTCGTTGCTCAAGGCGAGCGTATCAAAATTGATACTCGTGAAGATAAGTATCTCGGCAGGGAATAAGTTTGTTCTGTTTCTGGAAGCAATTCTGATTTCAATCCCTAATATAGGGATTAAATCCCTGCCAAACTTAAAATTTTGATTTACGGTTAGGTCGAGGTAATAAAAACTGTGCCATTGGAATTTAATGAAATCCGCCAACTGCTGGCAACTATCGCCCAAACAGATAT
>PWQB01000133.1 GCA_003556955.1 Nostocaceae cyanobacterium CSSed10_463m | reverse complement strand
TAACTGATAACTGATAACTGATAACTGATAACTGATAACTGATAACTGATAACTGATAACTGATAACTGATAACTGATAACTGATAAAACTACACCTCATCTATCGGAATATAGTTGTATGTTTGGGGAATTTATGATAAGATAATATTTATATAAATACTTCCAAAGATAGATGAGTCATCAAAGCGATCGCTCACACCATAGTTGGGTACAATCTCATAATCCTGCCAAACTAGAGTTAAAACTGCAACAACAGCAACAGAAAGAGCCGACGTTTTACTATTTTGCTTATGGCTCTTGTATGTGTCCGGTAGACTTAAAGCGATCGCTTGGTGAAAACACTCATTCTTATATTGTCGGCCCGGCAATTTTAAAGGATTATCGCTTAGGGTTCTATTCCTATTCTCCCACTCGCCACTGTGGGGTTTTGGATGTGATACCAGATCCCAACGCCAGCGTTAAAGGTGTACTGTATCAGCTACCCTGGCGATTGAGCGAATATCTAGATAAACGCGAAGGTGTTTCGCAAAGTTTATATCGTCGGGAAACAGTAGATATTCATTGCCAAAATCAGGTATATAAAGAAGCTCGTACTTATATTGTAGTTAACAAGCTCACAGAAGAACTTGCGCCCAATGACTGGTATTTTAATGTTGTCCTGCGGGGTGCTGTTACCTGTGGACTACCAGAGGAATATTGCTGGCATTTATTCGATCATATGTACAAATTACAACAGCGTCACGTCGCTGCGCTCCAAATTCAAAATTCAAAATTCAAAATTCAAAATTAAATACCCCACGGATAAATCTGGGGGCTGGAATTGATGTTGTTTCACTTTTTTCTTTGTTCAAAATTAAAAAACCTCAAACCGTGTTTGGCTTGAGGTTTTTGATTAGGAGGTGAAAAGACCTAATCTAGATTGATTTAGTAACGGTTACGGAAATTACCGCCACCACCACCACGGTTACCACCAAAGGAACCTCTATCTTCTCTGGGTTTCGCCTTGTTTACTTTCAAGTCGCGTCCCATCCATTCAGCACCATCGAGAGCTTCGATAGCTGCTGTTTCTTCTTCATCTGTACCCATTTCTACAAATCCGAAACCGCGCAGTTGTCCTGTTTCACGGTTAGTAGGTAGCTGTACGCGCTTTACAGAACCATATTCTGCAAACACAGCACTTAGAGTGTCTTGGGTAACTTCGTAAGATAAGTTGCCTACGTAAACTGACATAGATTTTCTCCAAAATCGTAAGAGTGTAGAGATTTCGATTTCGGGGAAAAGTCTGTAAATACCAAAAGGAAGGAGCCTGTCAATACTAAAAACAAAAGCTGATCGCCGAATAAATTCTCACTCTCCCACTATGACACAAAGAACAAGAATCGGGGGGAATTAATCAAGATTGTTATGAAAAGTCATAGAAGCCATAGAGGGTTAAGTATGACCTGTTTTGTGAAATTTGCTGGTATTTGTAGAACCAATGGCGAAAATCCTCTCTAACTGGATTTGGAAATAGCTTACACTAGGGCATGAAGAGAGATAATAAATATAAAATTAGCCAACAACTTAAATATGGAAGTAGACATATCCTTAAATATCAATAATGTCTCCTACTCCCTGAAATTAGAACCTCGCGTCACCTTACTTGATGCACTGCGGGAAAAACTGGGTCTAATGGGGACTAAAAAAGTGTGCGATCGCGGCGAATGTGGCGCTTGTACGGTATTAGTGAATAATCGGCGGATTAACTCTTGCATGACCTTAGCAATCATGCATAGTGACGCAGAAATTACCACCATTGAAGGATTAACCACAGATGGCGAACTCCACCCCATGCAAACGGCTTTTATCAGCCATGATGCTTTTCAATGTGGGTACTGTACATCAGGTCAAATTGTATCTGCCGTAGGGATGATATTAGAGGGAAAACCAAAATCTGAGGCAGAAATCAAAGAAAGAATGAGCGGTAATTTGTGCCGTTGTGGAGCATATCCTCATATTGTAGCGGCGATTAGTGATGTATTAGAGGGTATGGAAGATGCAGCCATTTAGTTATGCTCAAGTTACCTCAAAAATAGATGCGATCGCCGCATTAAATCAAGATGAAAATGCTGTATTTATTGCCGGGGGTACAGATTTATTAGGATTAATGAAAGATGGCGTACAAGCAGCAGATAAATTAGTTGATATTAATAAGTTACCCTTTACAGAAATTGAGTTTGCAGCGAATTATCTGCGGATTGGTGCAGTTTCTCGACTAAGTGATGTCGCCTCTCACAGAAAAATTCAAGAAAACTATCCAGTCATTACTCAAGCCTTACAACAAAGCGCTTCACCCCAACTGCGAAATATGGCAACTGTGGGCGGTAATTTATTGCAACGAGTGCGCTGTGGCTATTTTCGTGATCCAGTTTTTCCTTGTAATAAACGTACCCCAGGTATCGGCTGTTCAGCAATTACAGGTTATAACCGAATGCACGCAATTTTTGGTGCTAGTGAACATTGTATTGCTGTACATCCTTCCGATTTAGCAGTAGCTTTAACAGCTTTAGATGCAGTAATTTGTATTCAAGGGTCAGAAACAGAACGGCGAGTTTCTATTCATGATTTTTATCTTTTACCCGGTGAAACACCAGATCAAGAAACTGATTTACAGCCTGGGGAATTAATTGTGGCGATTGAAATTCCCTATTATTCAAATTACAAAAAATCCCATTATCTGAAAGTTAGGGATCGAACGAGTTATGAATTTGCTTTGGTTTCTGTAGCTGTGGCTTTAGAGGTAGAAGAGAACATAATTAAATCTGCACACATAGCTTTGGGGGGAGTCGCGCCTAAACCTTGGCGGGCTTGGGAAACGGAAAAGTTACTTCAAGGAAAAGAAATTAATGCAGCTACCTTTGCAGATGCGGCTGTTGCTACTATCCAAGAAGCAAAACCGCAACAACACAATGAATTCAAAATTGAATTAGTCAAACGGTCTTTAGTCCGCGCCCTCTCAGTTGTCGCAGCAGAGTCATGAATAAAATTATTGGTAAACCACTGGATCGAGTTGATGGTAGGCTGAAAGTTACGGGAAAAGCACCATATACAGCCGATATATTTGTCGAGAATCTGGCTTATGGCGTAATTTTTCAGAGTACAATTTCTCAGGGGAAAGTTATTCAAATAGAGATAAGTGACGCAGCAAACGCCCCTGGTGTTTTAGATATTATTACTTACAAACAAACACCAACTTTAGTCAAAATACCCTTTTTCCCTACTAAAGAAAATCTCCCCAGCGAGGATGATGACAATATTTACTACAACGGTCAACACCTGGGAATTGTGATTGCGGAAACTTTAGAACAAGCTGAATATGCGGCCTCTTTGGTAAAAGTTACTTACGAAGAAACAGCACCGACAATTACAATGGCGCAAGCAGATATGTTTGAGCCAGAATCTATCTTTTTTGGGATTATGCCCGGTAAAATCACTAGGGGAGATATTGAAACGGGGAAATCTCAAGCAGAAGTATTGGTAGAAGAAGTTTACACCACCCCAGCAGAACATCATAATCCCTTAGAAACTTCTGCCACTCTAGCGATGTGGGAGGGGGAAAATTTAACCCTTTATGAAACTACTCAAGGAATTTCCGCTACTCAAAGATCAATTGCGGCTGTATTGGATATTCCCCAGGAAAATGTGCGGGTGATTTCGCAATATTTAGGGGGTGGATTTGGCTGTAAAGCCTTGCTGAGATCCCACACTATTTTGACAGCGATCGCAGCTCGTCAAGTCCAGCGACCAGTTAAAGTAGTCTTAACGCGATCGCAAATGTACACCGCTTGCGGCTACAGATCCCAAACTTTACAAAATCTTACCCTGGGCGCAACCAAATCAGGTCAACTTACCTTAATTAATCACATTGGAACTTCCTTAACTTCCCTATTTGACGACTTTGTGGAACCAGTCGGTGCGCCCACAACAATGATGTATGCTTGTCCCCATTTACAAATTAAGTACCGTTTAGGACGGGTGAATACTATTACACCCACCTTTATGCGTGCGCCGGGAGAAGCACCAGGAATGTTTGCTTTGGAATCAGCAATGGATGAATTAGCGATCGCCCTGAATATTGATCCTATAGAATTGCGGTTACAAAACCATGCTGATATTGACCCCCAAACCGGATTACCTTGGTCAAGTAAATCCCTGAAACAATGTTACGAACAGGGCGCACAGCTTTTTGGTTGGTCACTACGCAATCCCATTCCACGTTCCATGCGCGATGGTGATTTTCTCATTGGTTGGGGAATGGCTAGTGCGACATTTCCCTCCAATTCTGGGAAAGCATCTGTGAAGGTGGAAATTTTTGCCAATGGAGAAGTGCAAGTAAAAACTGGTACTCAAGACTTGGGTACTGGTACATATACAGTCATGACGCAAGTAGCGGCTGAAGCCTTGGGTGTATCCAGTCAGCAGGTAAAGTTTGAACTTGGAGATAGCAACTTACCCAACGCCCCCATAACAGGTAACTCCATGACAGTAGGTAGCGTTTCCCCATCTGTATATCAAGCCGCCAACGCCGCCAGAGAAAGAATGATCGAAATGGCGATCGCCGATGTAAATTCTCCCATATATGGTAATTCAGCCGCAGAGATTACCGTGGAATCAGGAGAGATATATTCACCCCAAAACTCCAGCCAGAGAGACAGTTACAGCGAAATTTTGCGCCGTCATCATTTAGCCAGTTTAGAAGTTACCGAAGAAACCGCACCCCATCCCGAAAGTAAAAATTATTCTAAACATTCCTTTGGGGCGATTTTTGTAGAAATTGCCGTTGATGAATTATTAGGAGAAATTAAAGTTAGACGTTGTGTAGGAGTTTATAGCGTTGGGAAAATACTGAACAGCAAAACAGCCCGCAGTCAAGTTATCGGGGGAATTACCTGGGGAATCGGTATGGCCTTAATGGAAAAAACCGTCATGGATGCCGAACAAGGCAGAATAGTGAATAGAAACCTATCCGACTACCTAATTCCCGTTCATACAGACATCCCCAAAATGGAAGTGCAGTTTATCGAAGAAACAGATACTTACGTCAACACCCTGGGAACCAAAAGCCTGGGAGAACTACCCATAGTCGGAGTAGCAGCTGCGATCGCCAACGCAGTCTATCATGCCACAGGTAAACGCATTCGTGACCTTCCCATCACCCCAGACAAATTGCTTTAAGACCAAAAACAATGATTACTCTTACTCACATCTTGCACCTGTCGTTATAACCCGCCGGGGGTTCAAACCCCTGTCTGATAGCAAAAGTCGTCTAAAGACGACTGGGGAAAGATTTGGGTCCATTTGAATGGACTTTAGCTATTAGCTCTCGGAAATTGATTTTCGAGCGGGTTTTGTAGCTGATTTTAAATGGTGCAAGATAAGAGTATACCAGTTCAAAAAGTTTAGTCCCAAAATACAAACATTTTGACTTTTGACTTTTGACTTTTGACGAACGCGCAGCGTATTAGCCATTCCCTAGTTCCAGTAACCCAGGAGGGGGCG
>PWQB01000410.1 GCA_003556955.1 Nostocaceae cyanobacterium CSSed10_463m | reverse complement strand
CGCCTCTTGGGATTTCTCCATTAGTGGTTTGTAAGGTAAGTTCTAATTTATCGGCGATTTGATTTAGCTGAATTTCTGTGATTTCTATTAGCTGGTTGGTTGGGGTGATATTTGTGGGTGTTTCGGCTGCTTGACTCTGGGAAGTATTTACAGCTAAAAGGGTGATTTGACCAGTTAAAATGGATGCGATCGCCAAATATATTCTCAGGTAAAATTTTATATGGATCATGGGTTTTTATCCGAATAGATTAGTTTCAAAAAATCCGAATGCCAAATATTTGCACAGTACAAAACAATGTTTGTGCAAGTCTGAATCTAGTCAATTTGACTATTATTCTTGAGAGGTCAAAAAATATTTATTTTTGGTGATTTTGCGGAGATAAAGACGCGATAAATCACGTTTTTACAAGTACAGTACAAATACTATCATAATTACGATAATCATTATCATAAGGTTAGTTCAGGATTTTTTCGCACCACTATAGAGCAACCAAATAAACATGGGTGAACCGAGTAAAGCGGTAATTGCACCTACGGGTAATTCCACAGCACCTAAGCGAGAAAGTAAGTCAGCAAAGGTGAGTAACCAAGCACCAGCCACGGCTGAGAAGGGTAAACATATCCGGTTGTCGGTTCCGACTAACATCCTCACGCCGTGGGGAACTACTAAACCGACAAAACCAACTAAACCGGCGACACTGACAGCACCTGCGGCTAAGAGGGTTGCAACTGCACCGATGAGTATACGCGATCGCATTAACGAAAAGCCTAAACCAACGGCTAAATCGTCGCCCAAGGAAAGGACATTTACTGAACGCGCCAGTAGACACCCAGCGATTAATCCTACAAACATATAGGGTGCAGCCATTTGCACTTGTGTCCAACCCCGGCCGTTCAGACTTCCCACTAACCAATTTAAGGCTAACTGGATTTGTCCATCTTCAGCCGTCAGTAATAACACGGATTGTAAGGAACCAAACAGCGAACTAACTGCAACTCCTCCTAAAATTAGCCTTTCAACTCTAATTCCCCCAGAGGTGCGACCGAGAAAAATCACAATCCCGGCTGTGATAATTGCGCCGAACCAATCTGCTAAAGGAATCCAAGCTACGAAGACTTGTAAGACGATCATGGCGATCGCCACTAATCCCGCACCCGCAGAAATACCGAGAATAAACGGGTCAGCCAGACTATTTCGTAACATTCCTTGCAACAAAGCCCCAGACATCCCTAATCCAGCCCCTACCAGCATGGCTGCGGCGATTCTAGGCATTCGCAAATCCCACAGAATCGTTTGTTTAATGGGGTCGCCCTGGTGTAATAATGCTTGCCCAATATCTGATAGACTAAAGGGGACAGCGCCTTGAGAGATGGATAGTGCCAAGGTGACGGCGATCGCCACACTCAAAAGAATAATTGCGACTAACAGACGATTACTTAGCCATGTTTTCTGAATCCTGTTGGTGAATTGCATTGTTGTTTGAGGTTTCCTGTCGGAAACCAAAGAAATTCAGCTTTGTATTTATCACTACTAATAAAAAATTAGGCGAGATACCTTCTGTCTGTCAAAAGACAGGTTGTCATAGTTGACCGATATCTCTAGGAATTACGCAAATATCCCCTCTAGGGGGAATTTAGATTATGGTTGTGCAGGGTTTAAATTTCTAGCTTTGTAGAATAATTCTAAACTATGGCGATCGCCTACAAAACGCCAGTGCCAAGGTTCATAACTCACACCTTGAGGATTATTCTCAGGAAAAGAGATTTCAAAGCCAAAACGCGCCGCATTTGCTTCCAACCATTTGAACGCCTTCGTATTTTCAAAGTTAGTTTGCAGATTAGTGGCTGGGACTGCGCCATCTCCTATATCCACAGCGTAACCTGTATGATGTTCACTGTGTCCAGGAGGCGCACTGACAGCAGCTCTTTGGGCTGGGGTTTGATTGCGTCTAGCACCAATTCCAAAAAATAACTGTTCTTGCTCTTTTACCGAACGAAAACCAGAAATTGCCACTAAAATTACACCCTCACGTCTTGCTGCTTGCGCCATTGCTTTATACCTTTCGGCTGCAACTTTTCGCAGTCTAATGCGCCCATCTGCGGTAATTGGTAATAACTCTGACTCTGGTGCTTCTGGGTATGTCAAATGACCCAACAGCGCATCAATATTTTCTTGCCTATTGACAGAATCGCTAGATTGTGTATCAGTGGGAGTTGTGGCATTAGGTGCAGGTTCAGGGACAACTGTGTTTCTGGGAGCGATGACAAAGAACCAAAAACTAGCAATTAAACCCAGGAAGATTAACCCGGATACTCCAGTGATTAGTAAAGTTAGACTTGGTGAAAGTCTCTTAGGTGCTGCTTCAGGGCTATCGCGTAAAGCTACGGGAATATCTTCTTCGCTAGAGTCACCTGATAAGTTATGCGGTTGTCCAGAAAACCGGGCTTTATTCAAGGATCAACTCCTGCTTGTGTGCAATATTCTTCAAAGATTGTAGACTGGACAGAAATAAACATCTTCCGTAGTATTCACATCTATATATTCCTAGACACAATCTTGGCTAACCTCCTAGAACTATACGTCAAACTGGTAGGATTAGTCCTAGTCGGCTTTATTCTGGGACGCAAACTACCTAACTCCGTTCCTACCCGTCTGGCTCAAGCTCTATTTTGGGTGGGAGTACCGATAAGCATAGTAGCTTTTTTACGTCGTTCAGACTTGTCAGGACAGATTTGGATTGCTCCGGCGATCGCCTATTTAGCCATTTTACTAGGAGCATTTTTAGCTTGGTGGGGAATGAAAGGTCAAGCCTATTTCACAAAAACCATTCACCAAAAATCAACCCAAGGTAGTTTGCTTCTAGCGGCCATGATAGGTAACACAGGTTATCTTGGTTATCCCATCACCCTAGCATTAGTCGGGCAAGAATACTTTGCCTGGGCTTTATTCTACGATATGTTGGGATCATTATTTGGTGCTTATGGCTTCGGAATAGTCTTAGCATCTCATTTCGGCGGCAATGTCAGGAATTATGGGCAAATTATCAAGTCTACTTTCATAAATCCTGCCCTGTGGAGTTTCGGCTTTGGCTTGCTATTTCGAGGCGTGACGCTCTCCCCTCTCTGGGAATCTAGCCTAGAAAAGTTAGGTTGGCTGGTTATTGCGTTAACTCTGATATTAATTGGAATGCGACTTTCCCAGCTTAATTCTTGGCACAGGCTACCAGAAGCCGGAATCAGCTTAACAATTAAAATGTTAGTAGTTCCATTATTTATCGGCATTACATTACCACTTTTTGGCGTAACTGGTGAAGCAGCACAGGTAATTGTGCTACAAATGGCTATGCCTCCAGCATTTGCCACATTGGTAATTGCTGAAACTTTTAATCTTGACCGTGACCTGGCTGTTACTTCTTTAGCTGTGGGGTCTATGGGATTACTGATTACTCTACCCCTTTGGCTATGGCTATTTTAATTAATAATAAAGCGCTTGGGGTTGGGACTTTTCCCACCCTAAAACGCGCAAGACTGTAGAAAATAGGTGGCTGATTTTATCGGGGAACTGCCCAGGGATAAACACCTGTAGCAACTACCACAGGTTTGTTGCTGTAGTTAACTTCTAGCTGGCGCTGCGTATCTAAATCCCAAGTCAGGTTGTAATCTCGCTGTAGTTCAGCAACAACAAACGGACGCAGCACACCTGTCACCACCACACTTTGGTCATCACTGATAATTGGCTGTGAATCGGTACGCAATACAAGTAACTCTTCTCCACCCAGTAATTGGCCTTCATTCAAGGTAAATAAAGCTTCATTTTTCTTGTCTGCTACTTCACCGGCTACCGCTAGAGTTTGGTTGTAGTAAAGGTTGGGGTTAGAAATTATTTCCCCTGGTTGTGGTGCTAGTACCATTGACTGAGCAACAATCACAGTCCGACCTTCGTATTCACTATACAAATCTGGCTGCAACTTCAAGTTATAATCTCTATTGATTTCTGGTAGTACAAATCTGCGAACCTCTCCTGTCGCTTGAATATCCATATTCTGCCCATCAGGCAGAGTCAAAGTTTGACCTGTCGCATTCACAACTAAAATGGTTTCACTGCCAAATAATGCCTCATCTGTGACTGTAAAACTGGTGGGACTGACTGAGGTAATTGGCTGACTTCTAATAGTTATAGTTTCACCAATCAGTCTATCTGTTGTGTCTGAAACTTCCT
The DNA here is from genome assembly GCA_003556955.1 of Nostocaceae cyanobacterium CSSed10_463m. Next base: position 1,336 of record PWQB01000410.1, on the reverse strand, counting down.
GGCTGACCATATCTCCAGAATATTCCGGCGCAATTGCTTCTCGAAATCCATTATTACAAGCCTAAAGCAGCAAACTTCCCAGAACTAAAACAGTGATACCTTTGGACTTCCACAGCTTTTGCATCAAGCCACTAGCAGCAAAATTCACACCACTGCTTAAGTGATTTGTGTTGAATCTATTGATCATTAAAAAGCTCCTCATACTTGTTGTTCTCTTTTTGAAGAAGAGACACAATCTCTGCTCATCACTAGTTGATTTATTTACATCAATTATTTGTTAAATCAACCAGGAGCATAAATCACATAAAACTTCTGTAGACAAGTCTATTTTACAAACTTAAATTTTGATTTTCTTCCTTCCTGGGCATTATTTATTTTTTCTGACTATTGAAAGATGAAAACTTAATTACAGGTATTTTCAGGTAAATAGACCACACGGTAGGGGCGCAAGGCCTTGCGCCCTACTACGACAGATGTGGTTCAAATACATGAAAACTTAATTAAAATCACAAAGAGGTTGAGAATGAATCAGCAAAGTAATCATGAATCTGAGGAAAAACAACCTAGTTTATCGGCTCGATTGCTAGAACTGGCTCAATTTTTTCTCAAGTTAGGCTTAATTGGTTTTGGTGGTCCTCAAGCTCACATTGCGATGATTAATGATGAAGCGGTAGTGCGGCGAGGCTGGTTTACTCAAGAAGAATTTTTGGCAGGAGTGGCAATTTGCGAGATGTTACCAGGCCCAGCTTCGACGCAAATAGGAATTTATACTGGGTATCTGCGGGCGGGACAGTTGGGCGCTTTAGTGGCTGGTATTTGTTTTATCTTGCCGGCTTTCTTGATTGTGTTGACTCTATCTTGGGCATATTTTCGGTTTCAGGGTATGCCGCAGATTGAACATTTGTTTCTGGGAGTGACCCCTGTGGTGATTGCGATCATCTTTGGATTTTGCTGGAAGTTAGCAAAACGGGCTATTACTGATATAAAAGGTGTGGCGATCGCTTTAGTTGTTCTACTTGTTACCTGGTTATTTCAAGTTAATATCCTATGGCAATTTCTGTTAGCGGGTATTGTGGGGTTAATCTTATACACTCCATCAAATCGCAGCAGTGCTTGGCTATTTCCCCTCTTACCCATGATGCAGGTGCTACCCAAAACCCTAGCAACTGTAACTACTGATACATTAGCATTGTCCAGCTTTTGGGGACTAGAACGGATTCAGGAGTACTATTTAACCTTAACGTTCTTCTTTTTGAAAGTCGGTAGTTTCATCTTTGGGGGTGGGTTAGTGATTATCCCCTTGCTGGAGTCGGAAGTAGTCAATCAATTTCATTGG
>PWQB01000590.1 GCA_003556955.1 Nostocaceae cyanobacterium CSSed10_463m | reverse complement strand
CCTGTGAGTCTGAGTATTGCTTTACTGGTTAGTAGTTGTGAGGATCAAGTCACCCAATGTCAGCGATTGATTCAGGTGGTGAATGCCGGCAACTCTTTGATTGATCAAAATAAAGGAGAACAGGTAGTCACCAGTTTGCAACTTTCCAGGGATTTACAAGTGATCACCCAATCTTTAAAAAAACTGAATTTAACAGACCCGAATCTCAGAGAATTTCAACGCAATTTTGCTAGTATATTTGATAATCTGAGTCAGGCGATCGCTCAAGCATCTCAAGCACTTGCTACAGCCAAAAGTGCGGAAGCATCACCAGCAGGTAGGGAAAAACTCCAAAAGGCGAGAGCAGAAATTGATACATCTTTAACATCAGCCCAGAGTACTGGCAAAAAATTGGATGCGTTAGCGGAAGACTTGAATAAATACTGCGGTCAGTCACCTAGACCATAATTGTTGATTCAATTGTGGAAATATCGGGAAATGTCACCCCCGAAGTCTATGAGATCAGGGGGCATTTATTATAATATATCCTGAGAATTAAAAACTATTAGTGTCAAAAAAAAGCTATTTATCTATCTAAAGAATGGTGTATATCACCAGTAATTTCAGGTCAAAAGCAAGATGAAATTTCATCAAAACTCTTGTGCAATGGAATTAGCTTGTTTAATGTTTATTTATAGGAGTTCAATAATATGACAATATTATCCCATGATGAACTCAAAATTTTACTTGATAATTCCCAAAGCCCTTGCGTTTCTCTGTATATGCCTATGCAAAAAGCAGGGACAGAAACTCGACAAAACCCGATTCGGTTTAAAAACTTAATTCGTGAAGCCGAGGAACGTTTAAATGCAATGGGGATGCGCCACACGGAGGCGATTGATTTTCTCCAACCAGCTAAGGAACTCGATACCACTGATTTCTGGCAAAACCAAGACCACGGATTAGCAATTTTTATTTCTCCCCAAATGTTTCGCTATTACCGTTTACCAATGGAGTTTCAAGAATTGGTAGTTGTTAGCTCTAGCGAAGCTGACGGTAAGTCTCACTTTCATATTAAGCCTTTGCTGCATTTAATCAATAGTGATGGCAAGTTTTATCTCCTCGCTTTGAGTCAAAAGGATATTAAATTGTTTGAGGGAACGGGCTACAGCCTGAATGAAGTGGAAGTAGAAAATATGCCTCGGAGTATAGATGAAGCTTTAATGGAGGATGATATTCAAAAAGGAGTACAACACCGGATCGCTACCTCTAGAGGGGGAACGACTAATCCGTCTCAACAACCGGGCGATGTTCATGGTCAGGGAAGTCCCGACCGAGATCAACATCAAGTGAATATTTTACAGTTTTTTCACATAGTTGATCGGGCAGTACACGAAAAAATTCGGGGTGAGAATGCGCCTTTGATGTTAATGGGGGTTGAATATCTGTTTCCCATTTACCAAGAGGCAAATACCTATCCTTATTTTGTGGAAGCAGGTATTAATGGTAATCCGGAAGTTATCAAGCCGGAAGAGTTGCATAAACAGGCTTGGCCGATTGTCGAACCTTTATTTCATCACAATCAGCAGTCAGCAATGGCGTTATATCAGCAACTAGCTGGTACTGGTACAACTTCTAGTGATATTAAAGAAATTGTATCAGCGACCTATTGCCAAAGAGTTGATTCTATGTTCGTACCAATAGATAGGGAAATTTGGGGTAAATTTGATCCAGATACCATGACTGTAGATTTACACTCAGAACCAGAACCAGATGATGAAGATATGTTAGATTTGGCAGCCATTCAAACGTTAATTAACGGTGGTAAAGTATACACTGTTAAGTCACAAGAAATGCCTAATGGCGCACCATTAGCAGCTATTTTCCGTTATTAATCATTTTGGTGGGTTTTGAAGCTATACAGCATAAAACCCCAGGTCTTACTGATTGTCTACTTCTTTAATCAGTTCAGCATCAAAATTTATCAACCGTTCTTGCCAGCCAGGAACGGTTATATCAGTTGTCTTTTTTTGAATTTTAAAAATGTCAATCTTCTATATTTTCATCATCAGTCATACCGGGATTTATGAGGGTAATATCATACTCAGCATCATCTGTTTGTCTGCATACCTGAGTATTTTTTAATAAATAATAAATAGCACGTACTTTAGGACCAAAAACAATCTCATCTTCATTTTTGAGATTGTGAACTGGCATTTTACGTCCATTAATCATCAGACCGTTAGCGCTGGGCTTTCCTTTAGCATCGCCATCTACAATCCGGTAATAATAACTATTGCTATAACCATTATTATCTCCTTGTTGCATTCTCACTAATGTGGCATGGCGACGGGAGACAAAATGAGATATTAAACGAATATTACACTCTCGGTCTCTGCCTAGAGAGTAGATGGTTTTTTCCAGAGGAAATTCTTTGCGCCCTTGATCATCTTCAATAATCAGTAGATGGCTTTCATTAGTTTCAGTTACCATTGATACATCGTTGTTACAATCTGTTAGAATCACAGTCATCACAAAGAAGGTAGTTTAATACTATAGTACTTCTTATTTTTACTGAAATACACCGTTAATGTGTACCTCAAAAAATGAAGAAATTTAACATTTTTTTCTGCCATTTTGCAGCACTACAGTTAGTAGGATTTAACCGGGTCAGTATTCCACTTAACTAGAACGAGTATAACTCAACTATTTTACTCACTCATTGCTACTGTTGCGCTATAAGTAACTGTAACATATTCTGACCACACTTAGGTATCGATACTTAAGTGTAGCCTGAGTTGGAGAAAAAACAACCTTTAATTGACAATATTGATTGTTTTCAATGGCAGTTTCTACAGGCGATGAGCTAGTCTCCTCAATAAAATTGAGTTGGTAACAACACTCACAGAGCTAAAAGCCATTAACGCCGCCGCCCCAGAAGGACTGAGGAGAAAACCAAATTTTGGTAACAATACGCCTGCGGCTAAAGGAATACCGATGGTGTTGTATGCAAATGCCCAGAATAAATTTTGGCGAATTTTGTTGAAGGTGGCACGACTAAGTTGAATTGATGCTACAACATCATTTATGCGATCGCGCATCAGGACAATTTCGGCAGTTTCCATGGCCACATCTGTTCCAGAATATAAAGCAATGCCTACATCAGCCTGTGATAAAGCCGGAGCATCATTAATGCCATCGCCAACCATGGCGACGACTGAGGGAGATTTTGATCCTTCTGTTAACTGAAGAGATTTGATCACATCTGCTTTTTTAGCTGGGAGAACGCCCGCCATCACATCAGTGCTATCTAGTCCTAATTGTTTAGCTATGACATTAGCGGCTTCTAATCGATCGCCACTGAGTAGTATTACCCGTAAACCCATCTGACGTAACTGGTTGACTGTCGCCTCAGCATCTGGTCTCAGTGTATCTTGAACGGCAATGAGTCCCGCTAAATTCCCCTCAACTGCTACGCCAACCACTGTTTTACCATCTTCTGCTAGACATTGAGCCATTTGTTGTGCAGCGTCATTAGCAAAAATTCCGTGTTTACTTAACCAGTCCCAGTTACCTAAAAGTATAGACAAACCCTCAACAATGGCAGATGCACCTAATCCAGGTTCGGTGTGAAAGTCCACAGCATCAGGAATCAATAACTTTTGCTCCTGGGCGGCTTGTTGAATGGCTTTGGCTAGAGGGTGATAAGTACCGCTTTCTACAGCTGCTGCTAATTGCAGGAGAGAGTAAGGTTGATGATCATCCCATTCCGCAAAGGGTAGACAATCAGTAACGGTGGGATTCCCTGTGGTGAGAGTGCCTGTTTTATCAAATACAACTGTATCTAACTGGTGGACTCTTTCCAATACATCGCCACCTTTAATTAACAGACCTCGTTCAGCACCGATGGCAGTTCCGACAAGAATAGCTGTAGGTGTAGCCAGTCCTAAAGCACAGGGACAAGCCACAACCATGACGGCGATCGCCAGTTTTAAGCTCGTGAGCAGGGGGGAATGGGTGGAAACGCCATCCATCCCATCTGGACTAGAAAGTGGCGCGTGACTCATCATATCCATGCCACCAGATACAGTGACATCATTCCAGATATGAGTACCGAAAAAGAACCAAAACACAAATGTCAATATAGAAGCCGTCAACACACCATAAGTAAAGTATCCGGCGACGGTATCGGCTAATTTTTGGACTGGGGCTTTCCGGGTTTGGGCTGTTTCTACTAAAGTAACGATTTGTGCCAAAGTTGTATCGCTACCAGTACGAGTTGCAATTATAGCGATCGCACCTGACTCGTTCAGAGTTCCTGCGGCTACCAAATCCCCTGGCTGCTTAATCACTGGTACAGCTTCCCCAGTCAGCATAGACTCATTCACCGTGGTTTGCCCAAACCGCACCTCACCATCAACGGGAATCTTATCTCCTGGTAGTACCTGCAACCATTCACCAACGCGTACCTTTTCCGCAGGAATCTCCACAATATTTGCTCCCAAACCTAATTTTTCCGGGTCTGGGTTGGGAATCAATCTGGCTATTTGTGGTTGGAGTGACAGCAATTCCCTAAAAGCGGCTGAAGCGCGACCTCTGGCTTGTTGCTCTAAAGTCCTACCCAGTAGAATAAAACCCAGCATCATCACCGGTTCATCAAAGAAGCATTCCCAACCCATTTGGGGGAACAGTAATGCGATTAAACTCGCAGTGTAAGCTGTCAGCGTTCCCAATCCCACGAGGGTATTCATATTAGGGGCATTGCGTCGCCATCCCCGCCAACCATCTACTAAAATTGGACGACCGGGAATTAATATTGCCACTGTTGCCAATCCACAGTGAAACCAAATGTTATTCAAAATTGGCAGGATTTGACCACCCATGCTGCCAAAATGTCCAATTCCCGACAACACCAGCAGTACCCCAGCAATAATTAACTGCCTAAATGAAGAACGCATTTCTTGACGCTTGCGTGCTTCGGCATCTGGTAGGGTAGATTCGCCACCGACTTTTTCCCTAGCTTGACGCGGTTGAGAAGGAAATCCAGCCGATGTCAAGCGCTGTGCTAGTGCATCTTGGTCTACCTGACCAGGTTCTGTCTCTACCACTGCTACCTCTGTAGCCAGATTCACACAGGCGCTTTTGACTCCTGGATATTGCGTTAGCTGTCGCTCTACAGCACTGACACATCCAGCACATTTCATTCCCCCAACATCTAGAATAATTTTCTCGGAAGTCGGGACTGGTTCTGGAGTAAGCCGAGTTTTCGGGGCAAGTTGCATGACAAGTGTTGGATTCGCTACGAAATTTCAACGCCTTAATAAAAGCGTCTCTATTTTGAGCGTAGGCGAAATTGGCAAATATGACAGAACGTCAAAGATATTAATTTTATAAATTTATGGCCTGGGGCAGATTTTTCCTGCGGCTCCACCTCAAATAAGTTATTTGACACTCCCCGCGATAAATCGACGGGGATTCTTAGTTCAACGAAACCACTTAACCTAGAGTCCTTGCGTCGTCTAAACCAGAGGTGGGATTCTCCCCAAGCGTTAATTCGGGTATGCCCTACCCTATTTGCAT
>PWQB01000547.1 GCA_003556955.1 Nostocaceae cyanobacterium CSSed10_463m | reverse complement strand
TTGGTAACAATAACAATCCGTCAAAAGACTATCGCCCGTATAAAATCTACCTTGTCTACTTTCCCTCCTTGTCTTCCAAGTCTTGCCTTCACAGATAACATTAAAAACCTACCCTTGTGAGTGGGGTTGGTGTCGGTGTTGGTGTCGGTGTCGGTGTCGGTGTTGGCGTTGGTGTCGGTGTTGCCTCAGTGCTAGGCTGATTTATAATTTTCCTCGCCTCTTCATTCAACATCTGACGGAATCGCAAATCAGCAATGCCGGTTTCTTCCATCTGAAATTTTTTCTGAGCCTCTTTTACCGCAGCTTCTGTCTGAGTTCCATAAAACTGATCACGGGGTAAAGGTGTCTCTGGTTGAAGTACCGCATTCAAATTTCCGTGCAAAATTTGCACAATGGTAGCCGCAAAATCTTGGGTTTGAGGGCCTGCTATACCATCAATAGTCAGCCTATAACCTGTTTGAAATTCACTAATTGCCTTTCTCGTTTCCTCATCCGTGAGCGGGGTGTTTACTACCTTCACGTCATAGCCTAGTCCCCGCAACACAGCCCGGAATTCCTCTGGTGTATAATTACGCTGACGAGCTGCAAAACTTGTATCTGCAACTACCAAACTAGCAGTTACCAAGCAGGTAACGGCAATAGTCATACTGGACTTTTCAAATCCACACCACATAATTTACGACTCCTCTAGGGTCAATCAATAATTTTCCGAAGTATATAGAACTTTACACACGAATATTACATTTATTTAAAATTTATGTTGATAATTGCCAACAACTGTTGAGGAATGTAAATTTAGTTAATTAAAATTAACTAAATATCGAAACAAATATGTTTGCCATCATCCTATAGAGGTATCTTAATTGAGCCGTCATCATGGGCTTAATAATTATGCAACGAAAATAACTGCATTTTCATGTATAAAGAAGCAGCAAAAATGACGAAGAGAAAATCACCAAAACAGCAAAATCTGATTTTTGAAAGACTAATGGCATTGATTGCCACCGTGAATTTAGGCTTAGTCTTGTTTGATTTAAGCTACGTACCTTGGCGGGATTTCTATTTGCGTAACTTTCCCCAAATCACCCAAATATATGATCCCGTGAAGGGAATTGAAGACCATAGAGAAACGAGAAATTATTTAAACAGAGTCGATGCGCTGAAAGAACAGGTGAGTCAAACCGGTTTAACTTCACCAGAAGCCAAGGCTAAACTAGAGGAACTTGACCGTCTGAGCAGCGAAATGGTTGACGGTAATCCATTTGCAGCAGTCAATAAAAGTGGTAACTTTGAAAAAGCCAAAAATCAGATGCGCGATCGCATCGGTAAAGAATCGGCAAAACAATCATTTTCCCGCTTTTGGACGCAGGAGTATTTATCCGAACAAGGCTGGAACCAAGAAATTGATTTTTTTAACAGGCAAATTCGCCCTTTAATCGCCACCAATTATTTCCGCCGTATCGGTGAAAATGGCGAACTTCTGAATCATTTTTGGCTGATTGACTTACCATTTATCTGCTTATTTGCCGCAGAGTTACTGGCGCGTTCCTTTTATCTGCGCCGTCGTCATCCCAGTTTTACTTGGGTAAATGCCATACTGTGGCGCTGGTACGACCTATTTCTTGTCTTCCCTTTTGTGCGGTGGTTACGCATCCTACCCGTCATAATTCGCCTTGACCAAGCCCGATTATTGAATTTGCAACCGTTACAGCAGCAAATCAATCAATCAATATTAGCTAATTTTGCCGAGGATCTCACAGAAATAGTCGTAGTTAGAGTAATTAACCAAGTTCAAGGTTCAATTCGACGCGGTGATTTAACAGGCTGGCTAACGCAAAAAGAGAATTTGCGACCCTACATAAATATTAATAATACAAATGAAATCGAAGCGATCGCCGGGATTTTGGTGCAAACATTAGTTTATCAAGTGCTGCCCAAAATTCAACCAGAAATCATTGCCATCTTACGTCACAATATTGCCACCACCATCAATCAAGTCCCTGTATACCGCAACCTCCACAATGTTCCGGGAATGGGAGATATGCAAAACCAACTCAGCGAACAACTAGCAACTCAAATCACCGCCAACCTTTACAGCGCCGTCACTGCGGCTATGGAAGATCCCGTGGGAGCTAAACTTTCTAGTCAACTGGCCGAAAGCTTCACCAAAGCCTTGGGGGAAGAAGTCCAGCAAAAACACGTCATTGGCGAAATTCAAAGCTTGATGTCCGACTTCCTCGAAGAAGTCAAGATCAACTATGTCCAGCGCTTATCCCAAGAAGACATAGACCAGATTATGGAGCAAACCAGACAGCTAAGAACACAACCAGCCGTTCAGCCATTAGTCGATAAAGGTTCTATTCTCTCAGTTCAGAAGGAAAATTAACTGTAAATGAGGGAGATCAGCGAATGACCAGTGACTGTTAACTGTTGACTGTTAACTGTTAACTGTTAACCAATGACCAATGACCAATGACCAATGACTATTGACTATGAAAGAAATGCGCTAAACTCGGAATAGAGACGAACCATTATTGATTCGTCACAAGACTTCTTGGAAGATATCCCTATCGCAGGAAGTGGGTCTATACCCACTTTTTTTATTGAAATTTCGCATGACTCATCCTTTAGTTCCACAAATTATCGATTTGGCGACACCAGTAGCAGCAGAACTGGGTTTGGAAGTTGTTGGCATAGTTTTCCACACTAACCAGCGTCCACCAGTCTTACGGGTAGACATCCGCAATCCCCAGGAGGATACTGGTTTAAATGATTGTGAGCGGATGAGTCGTGCTTTAGAAGCTTCCTTAGATGCGGCAGAGATCATTCCAGATGCTTATGTCTTGGAAGTTTCCAGTCCTGGTATTTCACGACAATTAATAACAGACAGAGAGTTTATTTCCTTCAAAGGATTTCCTGTAATCGTCTCCACTTCTCAACCCTACGACGGACAACAAGAGTGGATTGGTCAGTTAATTCGCCGGGATGAAACCACTGTTTACTTAAACCAAAAAGGGCGCGCTATCCAAATTCCCCGCACCCTCATTACTAGGGTGCTGCTAGATGACCGCCAATAGACGAGGAACTAAGGGCTAGGGGCTAGAGACTAAAAACTAGTACCGCCAGGCGTTCGTCAAAAGACTGGAATTTTGGAATTTTGGACTTTTTCAAATAGTATGCCTATTTACGCCGTGTGGTACTAGAAGCTCAAGGATAGGGAGTAGAGTAAAAAATTTTCTCTAATCCCCAGTCTTTGATGTGTAGTTTCTCACTACCCACCCCTTTGTCTAGACGTGATTAGTCGCGTCTGTGCTGTTTCTTATCTGTATTTTTTAGACTCGATTTTAAAGGAGATTGTTTATGTCAATGGTTAGTCTACCAGGATTAAAAGAATTAATTGAAAGTATAAGCCGTGAGCGTAATTTGCCTCGCCTCGCAGTTCAATCAGCGATTCGAGAAGCTTTACTTAAAGGCTATGAACGTTACCGTCGCGCCCAAAACTTAGAAAGAAGACTGTTTGATGAAGAATATTTTGATAATTTTGAAGTAGAACTTGATATCGAAGGCGAAGGATTTCGCGTTCTTTCCACTAAAAGCATTGTGGAAGCAGTCGATAACTCTGACCATCAAATTTCTTTAGAAGAAGTACAACAAGTTGCTCCTGAAGCTCAATTGGGAGATTCTGTAGTCCTGGATGTTACGCCAGACCAAGGTGAATTTGGTCGCATGGCCGCAATGCAAACTAAGCAAGTATTAGCGCAGAAACTCCGGGATCAACAACGGCAGATGGTGCAAGAAGAATTCCAAGACTTGGAAGGAACTGTCTTACAAGCCAGAGTTTTGCGATTTGAAAGACAATCTGTGATTTTGGCAGTAGCCAGTGGTTTTGGTCAGCCAGAAGTGGAAGCTGAGTTACCCAAGCGGGAACAACTGCCCAATGACAATTATCGCGCAAATGCCACCTTTAAGGTATATCTGAAAAAAGTTTCTCAAGGACAACAACGGGGACCACAGTTATTAGTATCTCGCGCTGATGCTGGTTTAGTAGTTTATCTATTTGCCAACGAAGTCCCAGAAATTGAGGATGAGGTGGTCAGAATTGTGGCGGTAGCACGAGAAGCTAACCCCCCTTCCCGTTATGTCGGCCCTCGGACTAAAATTGCTGTAGATACCCTTGACCGAGATGTAGACCCAGTTGGGGCTTGTATTGGAGCTAGGGGATCACGGATTCAAGTCGTAGTCAACGAATTACGGGGCGAAAAAATAGATGTGATTCGCTGGTCTCCAGACCCGTCCACATATATTGCTAACGCTTTGAGTCCAGCACGGGTAGATGAAGTCCGCCTCATGGACCCCGAAACCCGCCAAACTCACGTACTTGTGGCTGAAGACCAACTGAGTTTAGCTATTGGTAAAGAAGGTCAAAATGTCCGTTTAGCAGCCCGCTTAACAGGTTGGAAAATCGACATTAAAGATAAAGCTAAGTACGATTATGCAGGAGAGGATACTAAATTCGCTGCGGCACGTGCTAAATATCAACCAGAGGAAGATGAACTTGAACTGGAGGAGCTAGATTATGAAAATCAAGAACAACTAGAAGAGGAAGAAGAATCTTTTGAGACGAGCGATCGAGATTAATTTATTAGTCTTATTGAGTTCTGCTACTATTGACAACATTACTAGTCTTAATGATTACAGGCATCAATCATTCCAGTGTAAGTAAAGATTGGTAAAGCCAAATTTATTTTCATCACCAGATTGCTCACCTGTAGTCATATAAGACCCATGAAACCAAATTATCGGCGTTGTATTAGTTGCCGCAAAGTAGGCCTTAAAGAAGACTTTTGGCGGATTGTCCGCGTCTTTCCATCTGGAAAGGTACAATTGGATCAGGGCATGGGGCGTTCCGCCTATATCTGCCCGCAAATGAGTTGCCTACAAGCAGCTCAGAAAAAAAATAGACTAGGGCGATCGCTACGTGCGTCAGTGCCAGAAACACTGTACCAAACATTGTGGCAACGTCTAGCCCAAAGCCATCCCCAAAATCAAAATTAAAATTAGGTGAAAAAAACCTACTGGCGGTAATCCCAAAGTAGTTGTGCGTCCAGCCGACTCTGCAATTCATGGGGTGAATGCCAAAATAGTAAATGGGTGTATAAAGCTGTGGCTTTTTCACAAAAAAAGTAGCAGAACATACTCCCCATAAGTTTTACTCGATTGTGTTGTGGCAGACTCAGAATCAGCAAAACAAAAAACTCAAGAATGGCAACCTGGTAGCGCTCACGCGCACCTTGGCATCAACCATCCATCCAGGTGGAAATGCCAGAGTTAAACCGAAACATCTCTCTTTCCTGACTGGAGGCACCGGCAAAATCACCAAGGGCAACCTAAAAACAGTAATCAAAGGATGGAGATGTCGAAAACCAGGCAACCATCCGCTAAAAAACTGTAAATTAAAGGGGAAGAGTGGATGAACAACGGCAAAGTTAGAATCTACGAATTATCAAAGGAATTGAATTTGGATAACAAAGAGCTATTAGCAATTTGCGACCAGCTCAACAT
>PWQB01000301.1 GCA_003556955.1 Nostocaceae cyanobacterium CSSed10_463m | reverse complement strand
GATCGCCCCGTAGGCATATTCACTTTCACACCATTTTGCAACCTTGACCAGGGGATTCCCAAAACCTGCGCCACCGCTAAAGCTGCTAAAAAATTACTGGCATTGTGACGACCAGCTAAAGGCAACGGTAGCCCCATTCCGTTAACTTTTATCGTCTGGTTATCGGTCAGCACTCCTTGAATATCACCACCAGACAAGCCATAACTCACAACTTCCCCAGACCAAACTTGCTGCGCCGTAGCCATTAACAGGGGATTGTCATGATTGAGAATAGCTACACCATCTGGAGACATTTCGGCTAATAACTCACATTTAGCACGAGCGATCGCTTCTTCAGAACCCAATAACTCAATATGTGCCGTCCCTACATTAGTAATTACCCCAATATTAGGACGAGCGATTTGGGTGAGTTCAGCTATTTGTCCCTCACCCCGCATCGCCATTTCCACCACAGCATAGTCATGTTCTGGACTCAGTTCTAACAAAGTTTTGGGAACGCCGATTTCGTTATTAAAATTGCCAAAAGTTTTGTGAACTCTTCCCTCAGTCGCCAAAACTGCGGCGATGATTTCCTTGGTTGTGGTTTTGCCTACGGAACCAGTCACCCCAATTACTGGAATATTGAGGCGATCGCGCCACCATCTACCCAGTTGCTGATATGCTTGTAAAGTGTTCCTAACTTGCAATACAGGTAAACCCGGACTGTCATAATCACAATCCACAATAGCGGCTAAAGCACCCTGAGCGATCGCCTTGGGGACAAAATCGTGTCCATCAAAATTGTCCCCTCGTAAAGCTAAGAAAACTTCACCAGGTTTGATAATTCGGCTATCTGTTTGAATAGTGCTGCTAACTTGTGTTAAAGCAGTTTCAGATAAATTGATTGGTTGGGCGCGAAGAACTGATAACAGTTGGGATATGGTAGCAGACCAAGGCATAATGATGAACTTATTTTCCAATTAAATCAGCGAAACACAAAGCAATAACCCCCGGAGGTTTAAACCCCCGTCTGATAGCGAAAGTCGTCTAAAGACGACTGAGAAAAGATTTCAGTCCATTTTAATGGACTTTAGCTATGAGTGCGGAAATTGATTTGGGCGCGTGTTTTCAAATACCCTCTTAGAATAAGTAGGATACATTTATACATTCTATAAATTTTCAGATATCCTCTAAGTTATATCTTGCACCAGCATCAAAATCCGCCCGATGTTAAAAACATCAGGCTCATAGCTCAAGTCATCTCAAGATGACTGATACCCCAATACGGTAAAGATTTCAGTCCCTTTTAGTGGACTTCAGCTATGAGCCAAGAAATTTATTTCTTGGTGGGATATGGTTCAGGTGCAAGATGTGAATGTGGGCAAGATTAGTTGTAGCTAGTTGGGAGAATATCTTAAACTGGGCGATCGCCATCATATAACTTTAGGTTGAATCTACAATAAATCTGAGGGCGGAAGTATTGGTGAGAAATATTACGTTTTGTTTAGATAAAAATTACCTGTAAGATAACTGATATCAGCATATATTCCAAAAAAGTTTAACGCTGACAAGGATGCGTGAGCCATGACCTCTTTATCTCAAGCTGTGCAAAATCATGATGTTCGTCAATTGGGTATTAATCCCAATCACTGGTATGTGGTTGCACGTAGTAGTGAAGTAACCAATAAGCCGATAAATGTGGTAATTTGGCAGCCAGCGATAGCACTGTATAGAGATAGTACAGGTACAATTCATGCTCTGGAAGACCGTTGTCCCCATCGTCAAGTTAAACTTAGTCACGGACAGGTAATTGGCGACGAATTAGAATGTGCATATCACGGTTGGCGTTTCAAATCCTCCGGTGAATGTGCAGAGGTTCCCTACTTAGCAGCAAATCAGAAATTACCAAATTGTCAGATTCGCCATTACCCAGTTAAAGAACAAGATGGATTTATTTGGTTATTTCCCGGAAATGTCGAACCAACTATAGATCCTCTGGGTTTACCAGAATGGGAGCATCTAAATTATATTGCCACAGTTTCAACTATTCATACTCAAGCCCATTATTCTTATTTAATTGAGAATTTAATGGATATGTATCATGGGCATTTACATCAAGATTTGCAAGCTTGGGCAGAAGCATCATTACAAGATATTGATGAAGATGCTCATCGTGTAGATGCTCATTATATCGCCCAAAGTTATTACAAAATTGATAAAATTTGGTCAATATCACAGTTATTTTTTCCCGCATTGAGGCGATTACATCCTGAACCTTTAGATGTGAGTTATGTTTATCCTCATTGGGTTTCTACACTGGGCGAAGATTTTAAAATCTATTGTTTATTATGTCCGATAAGTGAAACAGAAACCAAGGCGTATTTAATTCATTTTACATCCTTAAATTCTTTCTGGCGATTACACAAATTACCTGTGTGGTTTCGGCGATTTATTAAAGATAGTTTATTTGGTGCAGCGCAAAAGTTACTTGATGGTTTGGTGATTCAAGATGTAGAAATGATTGAGGAAGAACAGCAAGCATATTTGCAGAATCCCCAAAGGCGCAATTATGAGTTAAATCGGGCTTTGGTAAGTGTGCAACGTTTAATGCGAACTCAGGTGGAACAGGGCTAGTATTTTGTCAAAAAATAATTGACGGATATATTTTCTGTAGAGACGGCGATTTATCGCGTCTCTCCAAGGGGAGCAGGGAGCAGGGGGGATAAAGAAGAAAGATGGTCTAAGGAGAGGACTAAAGTCCTCACTACGAACATTTGACACTTTTAATACTCCCATCATCTTTGAGAGACACAACTCTCACATTCACTGTTTGTCCTTCCTGAAGCACACTAGCTTTCTTCGGTTCCTTCTCAGTTAACTTAATAGTTCCCAAAATCTCGTAAGTCACCTTATTACCACTGATTTTAGTGACTGTAGCTTCTAAGATTTGGTCAACTTGGAAATTCTGCGATTCCATTACTTTCGCAATTTCTTGTTGACGTGCTGATTCTACGGGAAGTGCTGTAGGTGGTGCGATTTCGCCAATGGGTACACCTCCATCTTTGTAGTAACGCATCAGCCGAGATACCCAGCCTAAAATTTTTAATATTGTTTGGGCATCGGCAACAGTTTTGAGATAATCACTACAGGTTGATTCTATATTGCGGTAATATTTTGGTGTTTGATTACTGTGACTAATTTGTCTACCATTACTCACTAAGGTTTTCAGGTAGGTGAAAAACTTTGTATGAGCATTGGTTTCATGAACAATACTCCGTAAATATGCGATCGCTTTTCCTAATTCGTTAATATCTGTATCTTCTTTTACCAATGTTTTGGCGATCGCATGGGCAACTTCCCACTGTGTATTGGTTAAAGATTCCGAACTCAAGTCAGCTATAGTCATAATTAATACATTCCTGCTGGGGATTGGCGATCGCTAGGGTAACGTAAAATAGTGGCGAGTTCTTCTAGTTGCGGTTTTTCAATCAGGCGAGAGTGAGCAGCTTGAATATGCTTCTGTTTAAATTGTCCTAACTTTTCTCCCGTAATTTCATCAGATGCACTAACTTGATATGATGAATAACGCTGTTTTAAATCTTGCGGTTGGGCAATTTTGTCTATACTCACAGTCATTGTTCCCATCCCAATAGGTTTACCGCCACCGACTTTTAAAGCTATGGGATACTTCGGGTCTTGTCCTAAAGCAATCAACAAAGTCCCTAACTCTTCTGATAATAAATTCTTAAAATGTAATTGGGTGATAAAAGTATATTCTCGTCCTGCTTGTTGTACTGCTATCCCAGAATTTTCACCTTTATCAATTGCCCTATTTGTGTTATAATAAAATTTTCTTCCTGCTGCTTTACCTCTGATAAAATAATTATCATTTTTGTCGGGACGGGGACGATGTAAAGAAGGCATAAAACCTGTAGAAAAATCCATTGTTGTACAGGTTGCATCACTAAAATCAAGTAATCCTTGCCAATCTAACGCGCCAAATACCCGACTAGCTGGGCAAAGTCTGTCTTTATGGCGACAAGGTAAACGTTCGGGGGGCATTTTATCTTTATATTTATTAGTTACAGCCCCCAAGGTACTATTAGTAATGGCTTCGTATACCGACCGTATACAACCTTTGAGGGAACTTCCTTGAATTGACAGTTTTTGGTCAACATCCTGCACCATTGTTTTAATTAAGGAAACTTTGCGGTTAATGTCGCTACCCAAAACAACTAAGCCAGTGGAGACGTGTAAGGATGTCTGCACTTTCAGGGTAAGATATAAAGTACCATGCAAGCGATCGCTCAAATATTTGTGATGACCAACTGGGCGCTGTAGGTTGGGGCGTTCTTTGGGGAAAGAGACGAGTTGATAAGGTTTTGGGGGAAGTTCGCTAGGAGTTTTTGTCATTTGGATTTATTTCGCGCATTAGCGAAGCGAAGTATGAAATACGTTAGGCGCAAAGACGCAAAGGTAGAGGGTTTATTTTTTGATTGTCAGGGCGACAAAGTGGACTGTTGCTGTTTTTTTATCGATGAAATAGCGCTGGGCGATATCTGTTTTTTGCTGTGGGAGGTGTTTAGGAAAGCGTCTATCTGTGGGAGAATGTAAATGAGCATCCCGTTGTTGTGTTTCCCAGGTTTCACCTATTGGGATAAAATCTGATTCTATGGGGGCGATACTTAAAAGTAGAAGTTCATAATTATCGTTTGGTTTGCGCTTCCATCTCAATTCGCATTGTGCATTAAACATCTGTCCCTCAAGCATGGGGAAATGTTTTGCTTCCGGTGCTGTTTCCCAATTTTCACTAACTTGATGATTCCAACGACAAAAATAGTAGTTACTTTCAATTGCTAATTTATCAATTAATGTTAGCAATTCGGGAACTGATACAGATTTTTTCATACCTACAAAAGTCATATTACACCCCAACACATAAATAGTCTCAACTCCAGTCTTAACTACGAATTACAAATTACGAACTACGAACTACGAATTACGAATTAGTAAATTACTCCAAGACCTGACACCACGCTCAAATAAATCATGAACAGTACCTTCTCGCCAAGTGAGTTGTACACCAAAACCTAAATCCATTTCTTGAGCAGCAACAGGTGTATCTTGATGGTCTGGTGTAGGGAAACCATATAATTGTGCTTCTTGTGGTGCTAAAAACTCTCCCGCACCTAAAAGGTAAGTGTGATTCCATTGTTTATCACTACCTAAAGCCAAAATTTGTTTATCTTCTGACAAAATGCAACCAGGATACTGCACCACAGCTTGATTTAATTTCACTTCCACAGTACCCAAACCGCGAGATTTAGCGAAACCTAAACCAAACCAACCATCATTTAAGTCACGTAATACCAAACCAATTAAACCTAACTGTCCCAAAGTGAAGTTTTTTAAATGTATTTTGGTGCGAAATTGTCCAGATGTGCAGACTTGGTAATTGAATAACGCACCTGGAATTGTTGAACCAAATACTCTATCAATAGCTACGCCGTTTCTTTCTTCCAGTTTTAAAGGTGTAGATTTATCAGGATAAGCATCTTCTATTCTCAATCTGCTGGCGATGGAAGTATTACCAAATATTT
>PWQB01000417.1 GCA_003556955.1 Nostocaceae cyanobacterium CSSed10_463m | reverse complement strand
CTTCATCTAATACAGCACCTGTATGTGGATTTAATCGTAACAAACCATCCTGAGTTCCCACCCACACACTACCATCTTGGGCAAAGCGCACTGCTGTCACATTTCGCCCCCGCAGTGGAGTGACAGACCGCAAAACTACACCAGTGTTGGGATTGATAACCAGCAAACTATTGGGCATTCCCGCCCAAATTAAACCTTCTGGACTAATAGCTAAAGTTTGCACATTTGACCCAGGTAACTGGTTAATCCGCTTCATAATTAAAGCGCTGGCAGTATTTACCCGTACCAGTCCATCTAGAGTTCCCACCCATAGCTGACCTTCAGCATCTAAAGTCATAGCGTTGGCGCTGACACCAGGCAAATTTTTTAACGTTGTCATAATTAAGCCTTGGTCGGGGCTAATTAATGCCAAACCATTATCAGTCCCAGTCCACAAATAGCCTCGATTGTCAACCAACAATGATAAAACCCGTTTGGAAGGCAAAAATAAATTCTGGGCAGTAATTTCACTTGTGCGGGGGTCTACTCGCTTTAGTCCTTCATAAGTCCCTACCCATAAGCGACCCACTTTATCTTGTGCTAATGCCCCAATTGCTAAATTTGGTAAACTCACACGCGATAAAATTCTGCCTGTGTTCGGGTCAATGCGCGATAATCCCCGCCATGAACCCACCCAGAGATTACCTGTAAAATCTCCTAGTAAGTTACTAACACGATAATCTGTTTCGAGCGATCGCTCTTGGATGACTCGTTCACCAGGTAAAGGGTCTACTCTCGGTGGTGGTGGTACAGGTGGATAAAAAGGGGTTAACTCAGATGAATCAACGTCAGGGGTTGTTTGTGGCGGCAAATTAGTACCAATTTTTTCTGCCCTAGCCGCATTTGTCATCGTTACAAGACCAATGTTAGGCAAAGCTATCAACCCCAAAAATATAGAACTCAGCAATAATTTATAACGTTTGCGAAGTGATGCGACCATGACATTTCCTTTGTAGACAGTACCCACAGCCATTACCTAAACTGGCTAGCAGTTAATTCCAGAGTTCCCCCAGTCAGCGTGTTTTAAACTTTAGTAACAAATTTTTTAAATTAGTCATTAGTCATTGGCAAATCACCATCTTTTCCCCTTGTTCCCTGTTCCCCTACCTCCTCTGTCATTGGTCATGGGGAAATTTACAGCGATCGCTAAATAGGTTAGAACATCATACAACGCCAAAACTAACTCATAGCAAGTATTTCACTTTTGACTTTGGCCATAATTCCCCAGTACCCAGTCGCCAGTCCCCAACCCCACTCCTTTACTTTTCTACACAAAAGTTAATAAAAGGTTTAAATATTTATGTAATAACAAAATTAAATATATAAGTTAAAAACTTTCAAAGAATAACTTATCAAATTCTTGATATATTGTGAGACAAGCTACAAATTACGTGGCGTGCAATTTCTTTTTCTTTCACTTATCACTTTGCTGAGTTTCTGTCAAGCAAATTATCTCTTGGTCTGTTGCCTATCATTAGGGGACATATTAAGAGGCTGTTGCAGGGAATGGGTATCAACCAGCCCAATTCCTTAAAAATCCTGATGTGTAGAGGAATAATTTCATACTTTCCTCAAAGCCAGGACTTTTTGCTGGAAATAGAAAAATTTAGCGGGGCAAGAGAAAGAGATAAAAGAGAATTTTTATTTACGGGATGAGGAAACAGCACTTAGTGCTAGTTCACGCGCCCAATTTTGGGAGAACGTTTGTTAATAAATTTTAATAAATGTTCATTGCTAGAAACTCGAACCGCCAAAGCCAACCTCTAACAAAAATTTTTCCTAATTTTTCCCCCATTTGAGTCAGGGTAAAAAGCGGGAGTGAGAGAAATTTGCACAGAACGTGATTTGATGCTGAAAACAGCATACTCGTGACATCTAGTTATGAGTTAAGCGCTCCAGATTTCTCTTTGTAGTAGATGGTTACGTATTCTGCTAAAGTGATTTGACGGACATTTTAACAGCCGCCGTCGGTGCGCCGGATGCTTTAAACGCCTATGTCGAATCTATAAGACCTGAAAAAATTCAGGCAAGACTCAACACAATAGGAATCGCATGGCTATTCAGTCATGCGAAGTTCAATAAGTAATTAAAGAGTGACTTCTTGGAAGGGAATTTATGTCTTACGCTCAAACCCAGACCCAGAGCAAATCAGGGTATCAAGCCGGTGTTAAAGATTACAGACTAACTTATTACACCCCAGACTACACACCTAAAGATACAGATATTCTGGCAGCATTCCGGATGACTCCCCAACCTGGAGTTCCTCCCGAAGAAGCAGGTGCTGCTGTGGCGGCTGAGTCCTCCACCGGTACTTGGACAACTGTATGGACAGACTTGCTCACAGACCTAGACCGCTACAAAGGTCGTTGCTACGATATCGAACCCGTTGCTGGTGAAGATAACCAATACATCGCTTATGTTGCCTATCCTCTAGACTTGTTCGAGGAAGGCTCTGTTACCAATATGTTGACCTCAATTGTAGGTAACGTATTTGGTTTTAAAGCTCTGCGGGCGCTACGTTTGGAAGACTTACGGATTCCTGTTGCTTACCTGAAGACCTTCCAAGGACCTCCTCACGGTATTCAAGTAGAACGTGACAAATTAAACAAATATGGTCGTCCTTTGTTGGGTTGTACCATTAAGCCTAAATTAGGTTTGTCCGCTAAAAACTACGGACGCGCTGTATACGAGTGCTTACGTGGTGGTTTGGACTTCACCAAAGATGACGAAAACATCAACTCTGCACCATTCCAAAGATGGCGCGATCGCTTCTTGTTTGTAGCAGATGCTATTCACAAAGCACAAGCAGAAACCGGCGAAATCAAAGGTCACTACCTCAACGTAACCGCCCCTACCTGTGAACAAATGTTGCAACGGGCTGAGTTCGCTAAAGAACTCAATATGCCCATCATCATGCATGACTACCTAACCGCAGGTTTCACAGCTAACACCACATTGTCTCATTGGTGTCGCAATAACGGTGTATTGCTACACATTCACCGTGCTATGCACGCCGTTATTGACCGTCAAAAGAACCACGGTATTCACTTCCGTGTTTTGGCTAAAACCCTGCGGATGTCTGGTGGTGACCACATTCACACCGGTACAGTGGTTGGTAAATTGGAAGGCGAACGTGGTATCACAATGGGCTTCGTTGACCTGTTGCGTGAAAACTACATTGAACAAGACAAGTCTCTCGGTATCTACTTTACCCAAGACTGGGCTTCTATGGGTGGCGTAATGGCAGTTGCTTCCGGTGGTATCCACGTATGGCATATGCCCGCACTTGTAGAAATCTTCGGTGATGACTCCGTACTACAATTTGGTGGTGGTACTCTTGGACACCCCTGGGGTAACGCACCTGGTGCAACCGCTAACCGTGTAGCTTTAGAAGCTTGTATCCAAGCTCGTAACGAAGGCCGCAACTTGGCTCGTGAAGGTAACGACGTGATCCGTGAAGCTGCTAAGTGGAGTCCTGAACTAGCTGTGGCTTGCGAACTGTGGAAAGAAATCAAGTTCGAGTTCGAGGCAATGGATACTGTCTGATCCTCAAGTAACTAGTAAAAAGTTAAAGAGTAAAAGAAAATAATATTCTTTCCTTTTACTTTTTACTTTAGCTTTTTACTGTTTATGGGCTGGGGACAAACATGAATCTTAAGCAAATTGCCAAGGATACAGCCAAAACACTGCAAAGTTACCTGACTTATCAGGCGCTAAAAACAGTATTGGCACAGCTAGGCGAAACGAATCCACCCTTGGAACTTTGGCTACATAACTTTTCTGCCGGTAAAATCCAGGATGGAGAAGCGTATATTGAGCAACTGTTTCTCGAAAAGCCAGATTTGGCATTACGGATTATGACTGTCAGAGAACACATAGCGGCGGAAGTCACCGACTTTCTTCCCGAAATGGTTCGCAGTGGCATTCAGCAAAGTAATATGGAACAACGCCGCCAGCATCTAGAACGCATCACTCAAATAGATACATTTCACCCCAGTCCACACCCGGAACAGCAGACAAGTTCAGATCCCAATAGTGAACAGTAAACAGTAGTCATTGTTAACTGATAACTGTTAACT
The DNA here is from genome assembly GCA_003556955.1 of Nostocaceae cyanobacterium CSSed10_463m. The sequence goes on along the minus strand of PWQB01000417.1, from coordinate 1,476 downwards.
GATAACTGTTAACTGATAACTGAAATCTAATATCAATCGCAACCCATTATCAAAAGCTATGCAAACTTTACCAAAAGAGCGTCGTTACGAAACCCTTTCTTACCTTCCACCTCTGTCTGATGCTCAAATTGCCAAGCAAGTTCAGTACATCTTGACTCAAGGTTACATTCCAGCTATTGAGTTCAACGAAACTTCTGAACCCACTGAAATGTTCTGGAAAATGTGGAAATTGCCTTTGTTCGGCGCTAAGTCCACTCAAGAAGTATTGAGCGAAGTTCAATCTTGCCGTTCTCAATACAGCAACTGCTATATCCGTGTTGTTGGTTTTGACAACATCAAGCAGTGTCAAGTTCTTAGCTTTATTATTCACAAGCCCAGCAGATACTAAGAGTTGGAATTTTGAATTAATTTTGGGGACTTTGAATTAGTTTCCCTTTAGAGAGGTAGATTTTTCTGCCTCTCTTTTTTCACGCAGAGGCGCGGAGAGTTGGAGTTAGGTACTTCCAAATAAAAAAATATCCCAAAAATTCTTGTGGAGCGGGCATCTTGCCCGCTAATGACCGAGGACGGGCAGGATGCCCATCCCACAAGATAGAATAATTTATTTTCTGGTGTTCCCTTAGAGGCTAGTACCGCAGGGCGGAAGTCAAAAGTCAAAAGTCAAAAGTCAAAAGTCAAAAGTAAGAAATTGGAATGGGTCTTTACATGATATATTTTGAACCATAATAGTAGTTTTTTATGGGTATGAATAATCATATATCTATTAATGAAAGAACTTTTGAATTTGCTGTGAGAATTACGAAGCTTTGTAATTACTTGGATAAACAACCAGGAACACCAAGATTATTAGCGGCTCAATTATTTAGATCAGGTACATCTATAGGTGCTAATATTGAGGAATCTCAATCTGCTGAGAGTGATAGAGATTTTATTAGTAAGCAATCCATATCTCTCAAGGAAGCAAGGGAAACAAAATACTGGTTAAAGTTGTTAGTTAAGTCAGAATTAATCACTAATGAAAAAATAGCCGATTTTATTGATGAATGCGAACAATTGATTAAAATTATCGCTAGGTCAATTGTCACAACTAAGCAAAAATTGAAACAATAATTAATCTCTATAATTTTGACTTCCCGCTAGGGCGTGTTACAGTTTACAAGTCTCGACGCGAGAGAAGAGAACCCCCCAACCTCAAAATCTTAAACCACTCATTAAATTTTATCCCTACCCCCGGAATAGCAAAAGCAGCGGGAAGGTGGGCTTCTGGTGCTTTTATATCAAAAGTAATATCTGTGTAGTACAACCAATGGTTTTCTTTTGTCCATCCCACTTTGTCCACAAAAGCTTTCCAGATTTCCCAGTTGTACTCTCTTGTTCCACCAAAACTTTGATAAATGCGCTTTTGGACAGAAAACCCAAATTTCCCATTACTATATTTTACCCACAACTGGTCAATAGTGCGGAGGTCTTCACAGG
>PWQB01000112.1 GCA_003556955.1 Nostocaceae cyanobacterium CSSed10_463m | reverse complement strand
TAGGTAAACTCAAGGATAAGTTTTACGGCCCTTATACAGATACAAGTTTATTAAGAGAAATATTAAATATATCTAAACGCATTTTTGCATTACGACAACGACCTCAGCCACTGTTCAAAGACCGTCCTTGCTTAAATTATGACTTAGGGCGCTGTCCGGGTGTGTGTCAACAATTGATTTTACCGGAAGAATACCGCAAAACTGTACATAAAGTGGCGATGGTGTTTCAAGGAAGAACTCAAGAATTGATTGATATTCTCACAGCCCAAATGCAAACCGCCGCCGAGGAGTTAAACTTTGAATTGGCGGCGCGGATTCGTGATCAAATAACTGGGTTAAAATCGCTAACGGCTGACCAAAAAGTTTCCCTACCAGATGATACCGTTTCACGAGATGCTTTAGCACTGGCAAGGGACGAAGAACGCGCCTGTATTCAATTATTTCAGATTCGCGCCGGACAATTGGTAGGACGGTTAGCTTTTATTGCAAATAGTCACGCTGAACCTGGAGCTATTTTACAGCGAGTTTTAGAATCACATTATCAAACTGCGGATGCTGTGGAAATTCCCACAGAGATTTTAGTCCAGCATGAGTTACCAGATGCGGAAATTTTGGCGGATGTTTTAACTCAACGCAAGGGAAGAAAAGTGACGATTGTAGCTCCCCAGCGTCAAACTAAGGCAGAATTAATTGAGATGGTAGAGCGAAATGCTGAGTATGAATTGCAAAGAATGCAAAAATTGAGCGATCGCAACCATGAAGCATTGCAAGATTTAGCCAATATTCTCGATTTACCCGACTTACCCCACCGTATCGAAGGTTATGATATTTCTCACATTCAGGGTTCCAATGCTGTAGCTTCCCAAGTTGTGTTTATTGATGGTTTACCGGGTAAACAGCATTATCGCCATTATAAAATTAAAAATCCCACAGTCACATCTGGGCATTCAGATGATTTTGCTAGTTTAGCGGAAGTTATCCAGAGACGGTTTCGCAAGTATAGCGGAGATCCCAAATTAGCCAGGGTGGGAAATCCTGACTGGCCTGATTTAATTATGATTGATGGCGGTAAAGGTCAGTTATCTGCTGTTGTCTCTGTTTTGCAAGAAATGGATTTATTAGAAGACTTGCGCGTTGTCAGTTTAGCGAAGCAGCGAGAAGAGATTTTTTTACCGGGAGAATCGCAACCTTTGGAAACAGACGCAGAACAGCCAGGGGTGCAGTTATTAAGGCGCTTAAGAGATGAAGCACACAGATTTGCAGTGAGTTTCCATCGTCAACAGCGTAGTGATCAATTCAAGCGATCGCGTTTAGATGAAATTCCAGGTTTAGGACATCATCGCCAAAAGCAGCTTTTAGGGCATTTTCGTTCAGTCGATTATATCCGACAAGCGACACCCGCACAACTAGCTGAGGTTTCGGGAATTGGGACAAGGTTAGCCCAAGAAATTTACGATTATTTTCATCCCGCTTCAGAAATTTGAATTTTATTTCTCAATCATTAATTTACCTAGAATTTCATTCCATTTCTCTTTGTGAATTTTTTGAATTTCATTATCTGACTCTATTAATCGTGAATATAAATCAATAAAATCTGTAATAGACATGATTAATCTTAAATAATATTTAATGGTCGGCATAATTCCATTCAGAATCAATTGACATCCATGTTCTGATGCAATTTTCTTAATAACTTCATCAATCTTATTAGCTTCTAATTGATTAACATCTTTTGATGCAAAAATGTAGTATCGTCGGGGATTATGTTTGATAATTTTATTGTTTGCACGGTAAACCATTTGCAGAGTAATTTCTTGCCCATATTTTATTTCTATCGCTTCAATAAGATGATCATTTTTATCAAAAATTTCAATATCTCCAGCAGTGTTAGAAGTTCTGTCAGAAGCCGTATGACTTCCTAATTTTCTCAGGTTGCAGGAATTATATCTAGATATTTCTTTAACTAAAATTTGATAAATGGCATAGAAAGCAATAACAGGCAATTTTGAGCCACCATCAGTTTTATAGTTATAATTAAAATGCTCATCTAAAGCATTGACTAAACTTTTTAAGTCTAATTTTTCTGGATTACTTAATTTAATGATTTCCACCAAATTATTATCTTTGGCTGAAGTTACCAATTTCAGAAGCAATTTTAAAACATTTTCTGCTTTGTCAGGATTTTTCTGCACAAAATCAATAATATTTAGGAATGCTAATTTTAAAGGCTTAGGACTGATATTACCCTCATAATTTAAAGTATAAGGGTAAGGTTGTTCTAAAGAACGCGTTAACCAACCACTTTCAGCCATTGCTGGTAAACCTAACTCTGTTAATGTAGGAGTAATATATTTCGTATCTATAGTTCTTCCTGAAAACCCGCCTGGTAAATCAACTTGATGGTATCTAATATCCTGAGATGGATATAAGACCTTATGTACTAAAAGAGTAACAAGTACCGTATAAACTGCCTTCCTAGCAAAGCATTTTTTACTAATCTCCACAACATAATCTTGATATTCTTGGGGTAATTCGATTTGATTAATGTTTAATTCAGATATGCTTTGATAAATCTGTATAAGTTTTTCTCGATGATTCATAATCGAATGTGATTCTAGTTGAATGGGTTGATTGCAATGACAATTTTTATTCAGACTGACTATTTCTACTTCCCTCTGTTGATGTGAAAAAATTTGTTTTTGAATTTGATTCGCCAGTTCATACATTACTGGTATACACACAGAGTTACCTATTTGTTTATAGCACTCTGCTAAATTGTGATGAGTTTTGAAATCTTCAGGAAAACCCATAATTTTATAACACTCTCGAAGCGTTAATTTACGGACTGCATTTTCTTCTGGTATGTAAATAAAAAATCTTCCTGAAGTCTCTTGAGAAGGTATTGTTGGATGCACTCCTTCTATAGAATAAATTCTATTTGGTTGATGATGAACTCGTGATAAATGTTCTGTATTTGGTCTAACACCTGTTTTCCAAATACTTTTATTGCGATATCCTACAAATATTAAACCTGATGCTTGCTGTTTAGGATAATCTATCATGGTGTATTCTTCAGGGTTTAGGTATTCAAACTTTCCTGAAGTACACAAAAATTCTCTTAACGTGGGAACTGGATGAAATTTTTGAAGAGTTTTAAAATTAAATTTCTTGTCTTTTGTCGCCACAAATACGACTCTTTCTCTATTTTGTGGTAGTCCAAAATCTCTAGAGTTAACTATTTCGTAGTTAACTTTATAACCCATATCTTCTAAAGAATACAGTATTACTTCTAATGTTCTACCTTGATCGTGATGTAATATATGCTTGACATTTTCCAAGACAACTACAGGAGGATGAATATGCTCAATAATTTCGCAAATATGAAAAAATACAGTTCCTCTAGTGTCATGAAAACCTCTCCTGTGTCCGCAAATACTGAAAGGTTGACAAGGAAAACCAGCAGTTAAAACATCAAAATAAGGTAGAGATTTTAAAGCAATTTTTCTGATATCAGATTCGGGCTTTTCTCCAAAATTATTCAAGTAAACCTGTTGACACGCTTCATCAATTTCGCAAGAAAACACACACTCATAGTCAGCTTTTTCAAAAGCTAATCTAAAGCCTCCAATACCAGCAAATAAATCAGCAAACTTTAATTTGACTTCCCCCATAAAGATTAAAGAAACATTATTTAAACAGCCAGACTATATATCATATCAAAGTTTAAACAATTTTAATATTCTTTATTTACAAATAAAGCTGTTTTTAAAATAAATCAAAATACTTTTTTATAATATAAATTTTTTGAATCATTAAAACTTAAAACATTTGTAAAATATTATACTAATTATGGCAGATTGGGTTTGATTCACCAAACAAATATTAACTAAATCTTAAAAGCAAAAATTCTGTTACCAAAGATACAGTATTTTATAGCTGTTAATTTTTCAATACAAGAACGGCTTTTCATCAGTAGACGAAATAGCCATAAAATCAACCTCTCTCAAGGAAATAGTGATGGGGATCACTAAGGTTCTAAAAACAATGTGTAATCATAAAATCAATTTATATATCTCAGGTGGGATGGTAAATTGATCTGAAAACGACGATAATGTATAAAACATAAAAAATGCAAATCTAAAATTTTCTTTAAAAGAATCAGCCAAGATTAGGGCTGTTTGTTAAGTTTAACCAAATCCAATTTTTTTCTGATTTTATCTTCAGTTTCATTTTGGTCAAATAAGAAATAATTACAACCAGGGGTTTCAAAATGAATACAGTCCAAAAAATTCACTGTCCAAACTGTGGCAGTGATGCAGAGCGTCACTATATTTCTGATAGTCAATTAACTCGGACACAATGCCCAAGTTGCGATTACTTAATGATCAGTTGTAGTGTTACTGGTAAGGTAATTGAAGCTTATGCGCCAGGTATTAATGTTAAAAGAAAATTAAGCTCTCAGGTGTAATTAATGCAATAAAGATGCAGAAGACGCGATAAATCGGACGCAGAAGACGCGATAAATCGGACGCAGAAGACGCGATAAATCGCGTCTCTACAAGTATAATTTTATTTACTGGCTCGTAGTTGTCCACAAGCAGCATCGGCTTCTAATCCACGAGAATAACGGACACTTACGGCAGTGTTTTGTTGTTTGAGAATGTTAACAAATGCTTGAATGCGATCGCTACTAGGGCGCTTATAATCAACTTCACTAATGGGGTTGTAGGGAATCAAATTGACGTGGCTTTGGAATCCCCGCAGACATTTCGCTAGTTGCATGGCGTGTTCTGGCAAGTCATTAAACCCAGCCAGCAGGATATATTCAAAAGATAAGCGTCGTCTGGTGATTTCCACATATTCCCGACATTCATCTAGCAAATCTTCCAGGGGATAAGGACGGGCGCTGGGAATGAGTTCTTCTCGAAGTGCTTGATTCGGTGCGTGTAAACTCACAGCCAGAGTGACTTGTAAATTGTGTTGGGCAAACTCACGGATACGACCACGAATACCTACTGTAGAAACGGTAAGCGATCGCTGTCCAATGCCCACATCTTGATTTAAAGATTTTAAGGATTTTAACACATTCTCAGTGTTTAATAACGGTTCACCCATGCCCATAAATACTACATGGCTAACCCGTTGCTGAAAGTCTTCTTGTACAGTCAAGACTTGATCAACAATTTCATGGGTTTTGAGGTTGCGCGTAAAGCCACCTTTCCCAGTCGCACAGAAATCACACGCCATTGGACAACCTACTTGGGTTGAAACACAAACTGTCAGGCGTTTTGCTGTGGGAATACCAACAGTTTCAATAATTTGACCATCTGCCAGTTTTAAAAGATATTTGATCGTCCCATCGGGTGCAACCGCACGATGATGTATAGTTGAGCGTCCAATGGGGACTTCTGCAAGTTCTGCACGCCATTGTTTAGAAAATACAGAAATATCAGCCAGTGATCGCACACCCTTATGATAAATCCAATCGTGCAGTTGTTTACCTCTATAGGCGGGTTGTCCCTGCTGCTGTACCCAAAGGCTTAACTCGGCCACTGAAGCACCTAATAGGGGCGGAATTATTGCTGATTTTACTGAATCAACCTGAGAAACAAG
>PWQB01000363.1 GCA_003556955.1 Nostocaceae cyanobacterium CSSed10_463m | reverse complement strand
GGGATTTTTGTTCAGCAGTTAGTCCAGAAAACGGCGGTTGATTCCAAGGTATAGAATCTACGGCCTTGATTTGTAGAGATTCATTATCCAATAATTTTAGCTCATTTGTAGTTTGACCGTCAGCTTTTGAATTTTCTCGACTAGCCATTTCTCAAATAATTCATTTTGTAGTGATTGTTGGAGTTGCATATCATCTAAAGACGCTGGCAAAAATTGTTCTACGCGAAATAAGCCATAACGTCCCTCGATTTCTATGGGACCGACAACTTGACCAGGACTAGCTATATCAATAACTGCTCTCAATTGGTCTGGCATTGTACCTCGGCTGACTGGTCCCATCATGCCGTTGACCATGCGATCATCTGACAAGGAATATTCTCTTGCTAGTTGCTCAAAACTACCTCCTTCTTCAATTTGGGTATGTAGTTCTTCAGCTATTTCTCGATTATCAACAACAATCCGGGAAATTATCACCCGATCTAGGAAAATTTTGCGTTCAATAAAGTATTCTGAGATTTTTGGTTCTGTAATCAAAACTTTGAGTTTTTCTAATTTAAAACTAAAGGCAATTGATTCATAAAATGTAGCGTAGTCTGTAACATTTTTCTGTAACCATTCTTTAAAAGTTTCGGGGTCATTGAGTTGATTTTTGAGGCGAAAATCGATAATTGTCTGTTCTGCTAAAGCTGGACTAATTTCGATATCATCTCGCGTTTTTATTTCTTGTTCAATTACATACTGGCGGAGAATGTCGCCAATGAAATGCGCTAATTTTCCAGAGGCTTGCAGATATTTTACAGCCTGATTTATAAAAATTGGCTGGTCATTTACTGTCAAAAATGATGAAGATTCCATGAACTTAATTAATAAAGGAACGCTAAAGTTTGATATATTACAAAAGATATATTGGCAAGTTTAAAACTTAGACAATCAAAAATATCAACCCGTTGTATAGATACACGAAAATTACACCCTCGCAGGGTTATGTGAATTTACCTGTGTGTTTTTTTAGAAAGAACTTAGACAGGGAAGGAAGAAGTAATTATTGTCCAGAATAAGGCTAGTAAGATAGCAGCGATCGCACCGATTAATGTATTCAAAATATTCACTACTTCATTAGTCAGCCAGTCATATTTAGACTGTAGTGTTGCACCAATTACACTTTCTAAATTCGTAGCGATAAATGCAGCCAATATGCACCAAAGTATTCCTAATAAATCTATCAGACCAACTGCCCAACCGACGCAAGCGATCGCAATCGAAGCCAGCACACCTGCTAAGGTTCCCTCTAAACTCACAGCTCCCTCTGTACCACGAGATACTGGTTGGAGTGTAGTAATCAAAAAGGTACGTTTACCGTAGGCTTTACCCACTTCGCTGGCAGTGGTATCAGAAAGCTTAGTACTAAAACTGGCCACATAGCCTAACAACAGTAGCAACTGGGGACTAGGAACTAGGGACTGAGTATTAGGTATTATTAATCCCGAATTGAGAATCCCCACACCCAAAGCACACAAAGCCCCAGTTAGAGCCGAACCCCAAACATTTTCCGGGCCTCTAGCTCCAGAACGCTTTTCAGCTATTCCTGCTGCTTCTTTTTGTGCCATACCAATCCGTGTTACACCAGAACCAACCAAAAAATAGAACCCCACCACTACATATCCTTGCCAACCAAGAGTTACCCAAATCAGTACTCCCAGTAACCAGGCGTGTAATATTCCTGCGGGGGTGAGTAGTTTTTTGGGCGCAATCCATACTAAACTCAATAAAATTGTGTTCAATCCTATTGCTACCAACCAGGGATTTGCAGAGTCAATAAAAGATAACATCAGCAATAAATCATGAATAGTTTTGTCAGAATATCAACAGAATAACCAATTTTAGAACTGGGATGTTGAATTTCTGCCACTCACTAACTCATTCCCAAAAAATACCTAGTACAGAACGGCGCAAATAGGACAACCATTTAAAATCAACGAAAAGCCTAGAGAATAAACCTTTGGACTTGACGACGGTACTAGGTTATATTCCTCTTACAAGTCAAGGAGAAACGAAACAGGGAAAACCAAAAAAAACCTTTGACTATTTGTAGAGACGCAATTTAACACGTCCCCTCTCTCCTGACGTAAACACCATTCCCAGGATATAAGTTGAGATTATTTAAAACTGTGTGCAAATTGACCACAATTGTTAAATAGCATCAATTGCATCAATTACTCTATGAGCCAAACTTTATTTCATCTAGCTTTTCCTGTGACAAACATTGCCCAAACCAAAGCATATTATGTCGATGGACTCGGCTGCATCCCTGGGCGTGAAAATTCCCAAGCACTGATTCTGAACCTCTACGGTCATCAATTGGTAGCACACGTCACCAAGGAAACTTTATCGCCCCAACGGACTATATACCCCAGACACTTTGGACTAATTTTTATTCAGGAACATGACTGGGAGGAATTATTAGCAAAAGCAGAAAGGCAAAATTTGGTTTTTCGGGAATCACCTAAAAATCGCTTTGTTGGTTCTGCCTTGGAACATCGTACTTTCTTTTTAGAAGATCCCTTTTACAACTTGATGGAATTTAAATATTACCGCCACCCAGAGGCGATTTTTGCAAGTTCTCAGAATAACCAAATTGGTGATCGGACTTAACTGGTTCAGACAAGGCTGATACTACTGCTGCTAAACTTCTGGCATCTGTCAACATCCAAGAGTGTAGTACAACTGGTACTACTACTTCTTTTCCCATTGGCATTTGTGAACTATTTGCTGGAACTATCATCAAATCATAGGGTGTCCAAATCGAGGTAAAATTTAACTGTTCTAACATCACAGCATCAGCATTTAAATTTTGAATAAATTCGCTGTTAGGGCGCATTTGTAAGCAACCGTGACGTTGAGAAGCGTAGGCTACCACAGTTCCATGATGAGGTGAGGCAATACTAATAAATCGCTGTACACGGTTAATTCCTCCTAGCCGTTGCAGGTAGTAACGGCTGACAATTCCTCCCATGCTGAAGCCGATCAAATCGATTGCTTGTTCTGGTGCAAAGGTCTTAACGACATAATCAGCTACTTGTTGTGCCAAAATATCAAGACCAATTTCCCCATTGCTAGGAAAAAGATCCAGGGTATACACAGACCACCCCAATTTTCTTAAGTAAGCCGCCATTTTATTAAAAACGGTTCCTGTGTCATCAATACCATGTATCAATAACACGGAGTTGCGCTGTTGGTTGTTGGTATTCATCTGCCAAGTGTAACCTGCATCAAAAGTCTGTAGGAAATTTACCTGAATCCTGTGATTGGCTGCTGATCGGCTATGACACTTACCCCACTGGTCAAATCAATTCAAAATTCAAAATTATTAATTCAAAATTAAAGACCATCAGTGAAGCAAAAACCCGCCGGAGGTTCAAACCCCCGTCTGATAGCAAAAGTCGTCTAAAGACGACTGGGAAAAGATTTCAGTCCATTAAAATGGAGTTTAGCTATGAGTGCGGAAATTGGTTTCCACACGGGTTTTGTAGCTGATTTCAAATGGTGCAAGATATATAGCCTTTCCCAGTCTAATGAAGTACACACCAATTTATTCCCTGTTCCCTGTTCCCTAAAACTAAAAAACTTTGTACCTCACGAGCATGGGAACTTCTATAAGCAAACAAAAAAATGTTAATTTTGATTAAGCATTATTTCAGAATCTTGCGCTTCGCTACCAGAAAATTTAATAATTAACTCTGGATGTCTACCAGTCGTAAGTGCTTGCACTCAAGAGTTAAGACTATTTGTTTTGTAGATTTACTACAATGTTAATTAAGTGGAAAATTATAAACTTTGTGACAACAATGGCGTAGTTGCTGCAAAGAAATGTAATATACTGCGGTTTTTTACACAACTGTTAAAGATATATAAAGACGGGAGAAATTTTCATGTTTGGTTTTATCAAAAAGTTAATCACGGGTATCTTGGGTTTCATCACTGGGTTGTTACCTGGTAAAAAAGGCAATGGCTACTACTTAGAGTTAGATGAACCTGCATCTGAGAAAGCACCAGCAGCTAAACCTCAAGCTCCAGAAGTATCCCCAGCCCCTACAGTTAATGGTACAAAAGCTGCGGCATCAGTGGCAGTAGATGCGCCTACTACTAAGAAGAATGCACCTACTACTACAGCGTCTCAAGTAGAGTCATCCAAAAATGGTAAAGCTCCTAAAGCTGAACCCGCCGCAGCACCAGCCGCAACATCTAATGGGACAAAAACCCCTGTGACTGAAACGACATTTGCACCCAAATATCTGATTCCTTCTGCTTCTAGTTCTAATGATCGTCGCCGTCCAGGTGCGAATATGAATTCTTTCTTAGATATGGCTCGTCAAGTCAAGACTTCTAAATAATTTCGGCTGAGTTGAGAAATACTAAGCCACTATATAAATGAAAGGCTGGGTCCCAATGAGTCTGTTGCCTACGAAAGAGGTGAATGTGAGGCTGAATTGTACCCAGCATTTCTGTTTGATCTAATGCTGTTTCCGCAAACTGTTTGAAATTTGACCAAGTTTTAACTTGTGCTATGTGTTGTGAAATCCATTGCATTAAGCTATTCCAATTAATTCTGATGGTATTTTGGCTAGATTGGTCAGTAATTCCTACACATTCTTGAAACTCATAACCATGATCATAAAGTCTTAAAATGCAATTTCTACCAGGTAGGTGTAAATCACAAAACTGAGCATAGTCTTGAGTTTGGGTTTTCCACTCTAATTTGCGGCGTTTGCCAAAGTCTATTACTTCTTCAAAAATGGGTAATAGTCCTTCTACTCTGGCGGTGACTTCTGACCAGTTAAAGGTGAGGGAGCCAGGCTGTTTGTCTTGGTTGCAGCAAATAACTGTAGGTTGGGGGTCAGATGCGGAAAAATGCTTGACTTGAACAACTTGAATTTGTTGTATTGCGGTGATGCTTGCCCAGAAACAAGGAATCCCAGCTTGCTGTAGCTGTTGACCATAAAATTGCAGTTCTCCTACTTGTCCAGTTCGATACAATCTCCAACCACGACTGGGCAGCACTAGCCGGGCAGTATAGGGGTCTAGTTGCATGATTTCAGCCAATTTTGGTGCAGCTATGGTTTTCAGTTCAGTGGCTAAAGGTTTTAAAATTAATACGCCTGGTTCAGCATGACTAGCTTCAGATGTAGCTTTGGATATGGCGCGTTGTCTTTCTGCTTGATTAATTTCTTGCAGTTGCTGCAAACCTTGGCGGGCTTGATTAAGGATTTTGGTGTTGGTTGTGTTTCGTAACAGTTGGCGATAAATTTTCTCGGCTTCTGGGTGCTTTCCAGATACCTGATATAGCCGTCCTAGATAAAATTGCACCCAAGGATTTTCAGGTGATTCTTTTAACAGCTGTTTGAGTAGTTTGGCGGCTGTGTGATAGTCTTTATGCTCAAAGGCAGTGGCTACTTGCTCTATCATTTTATAGTTCGTAATTCGTAATTCGTAATTCGTAATTAACCCTTTTCTATCACTCTAGAGAGAGAAAAATAAATGTAGGTTGGGTAGAACGTAGTGAAACCCAACAATGCCAAGGTCTTTGGGTGTTGGGTTGCGCTGTGCTTAACCCAACCTACGC
>PWQB01000305.1 GCA_003556955.1 Nostocaceae cyanobacterium CSSed10_463m | reverse complement strand
TGTAAATGTTGTTCTAAAATCTTTTCGGCTCTGGGTTTAAAAATCAGGTGAAATAAAGTTTCTAGATAACGATCTTTGGCTGTGTTATTTTCCGGAGTGGCAAAGTTCCAAAAGCTAAACATTTTTGCTAATAATAGCATTTGACTAGTGTGCAATTGCCAATTATATTTATTAATAATCCGCTGGCTCATGGATTCGGAAACCTCGTTCCAGTATTGGGGATAAGTCTCACATTTTTCGATAAAGGTTAAAATTTGCTGGGCTGTTTCTTGGAAGTTAGTGGGATTGATGTGAAAAATTTCTTCTCTCTCTTCAATAACTTCTACAGCACCGCCAAATTTAGTGACGAAAGTTGGTAAGCCGGAAACCATAGCTTCTAAAATGCTGCGCCCAAAAGACTCAAACCGGGCAAAGTGAACATAAATTCCCTGAGAATCGGCAATGACTCGGTAAGCTTCTCCCAGTTCAGGGCTAGGAAGGCGCATCCCTATACAGCGTATTTTGCCGTGGAGATCATATTGATTAATAATGTCATGCAGTCTTTGAATTTCCTCTGCTTCTTCTGGGTTATTAGCTGTACTGGTATCTAGTTTAGTGGTAATAAAAATCAGGTTACAATGCTCTTGTAATGCGGGATTTTTCGCAAAACATTCAGCTAAACCAGTCAGATTTTTCACTGAAGTGATGGGCGCAACTGCGAGCATTGGTCGCTTGTGAGGATGATCTAAATATCCTAATATTTGTGGATGTTCACGGGTCAGTAATAAATCATGTATTTTCTGAGTTAATTCCACATCTCGCCTGTGTTTTTGGCTATAGGGAAAAAAGTTTTTCTCACTAACTCCCGGCGGTATCATGTTGAATTTAGGACTAAATAAATCAATGCCATTAATCACATGATATAACTGAGGCATGGTAAAACACTTGTAGGACTCGTATTGTCCGATTGTTTCTGGTGTGCCGAATATTTCTTGGTAAGATGAGGTAATAATAAAGTCAGCAGCATTCATGCTAATTAAGTCGGCAGTGAATTGGGCTGAAAAGTGATAATGGTCTTCTAAGTTTTGCCAATATAGATTACTAAATAGATGTTTGGGTTTTTCTAAAGTGTGGGCAATATTGCACTGGGTAACTTTGAGACTGCGGGCAAGGAGTGAGGCGACTAAGTTACCGTCACTGTAGTTACCGACAATGAGATTGGGACAACCTTGAAATTGCTTTAATAATTCTGTTTCAGCATCGCTAGCAAAGGTTTCTAAATAAGGCCAAATCTCATATTTAGAAATCCAATTGTGAGTAATATCCGGATTAAATTCAGCAAAGGGAACGCGTAATATCCAAGCGTTTTCGGTATCATGGATTTTTTCTAAACGCAAATTACATTCTGTACCCTCGCAGTTAGGAATGAGTCTGGTAAGAATAATTACTTGGGGTTGAATATCTAATAAGTCCAAACCAGCAAGTTTAATTTCTGCTTGCAGTTTATTTTCTAAGCTGCGGGCTTGTTCTAGGACATAAATTACTTGTCCCAGTGTTTCATCTCTACCTAAAACATCCTGTTGACCCACCCAACCGTGTATGGAAACGAGAACGACACGGAAAATAGCGGGAATACGGGCAACAAAGGCTTCTAGGATAGCAGGTTGAGGACTGGAAATTAGTTGTTCTAAAAGTTCTAGGGTTTCAGATATGCGCCCGGCTGTATTCCCCCACCCTGGTTCAAAACCGAGTTCTTGCAGGTGAGAACGAAAATTAGCGTAGGGTTCTTCAGGGGGGTGCTGATTCAGAAATGTGAGGGCTTGTTTAATTTGTTTGACTAGGTGAAGACCGGAAGGAATGCGATCGCTAATTAGTAGAGGTTTTTGATCATAAGTTAGTTGATATAATGCTTGAAAGATCACCTCTAGCCAATAAGTAGTATCAGTCAACAGTTGATCGCACAAATAACGATTCAGAAAGGCTAAACCTTGACCAATGTTTCTGGGGTCACTAATTCTGGTGGATTCTTCCGAAAAGGGCTGGAAATCAATTTCTAAAATGTGCGGTTGGTAGCGATTAACCAGACGATCTCCTACATCTAACCAAGCTTGTTTCGTCATGGGTTCAAATGCCGAGAAATCACCTTTTAGTCGCCAGACTTGCTGACTAGCAATCCTCGGACGCACCACAAAGCACGTACCTTCTGCTTCTAAAATTATTTCATGGGTATTATGAATAAGTCTACCAATACCAGAAGAATAATAAAAGTAACTAGGTTTTTGATTTTGTTGACAAAAATCAGCAAATTTTTGTAAAATTTCGTTTCTTAAAAAGTAGCGTTTATTAGTGGCACTCAATTCAAAAATAAACTGACGCAGAGTATTTTTTTCTGATTTTTCTAATACAGTCTCAAATAATTCATGCATGACCACAAGAGGCAGGGGAGCAGGGAGCAGGGAGCAAGGGGGAAGGATTCAGGATTTTCCCTACCTCCTTGGCGGTTGCTATATATGATAGATAGTAGAAAAGCTGTTCACTTCTGGCTTGGGGATGAGACCCCAGCAATAAAGTCTATACCTTGAGGTTTTAAATATGGTTGCTTCCCCTGAAATCTACGTCACTCCCGAAGAATACTTAGAGATGGAGGAGCAGAGTGACATCAAGCACGAATATATTGATGGCTATATCTACGCAATGGCTGGGGCGCTAGATTCCCACGTTACTATTGCTGGAAACCTGTTTGCACTCCTTCGTAATCATGTCCGTGGTTCAGGTTGTCGCGTTTACATCGCGGATATGAAAGCCAGAATTGAATCACTGAATCGTTTCTACTATCCCGATGTTATGGTGACTTGCGACAAAAGAGACCAAGAAACACCAGCATATAAAAGATTTCCTAGTTTAATTGTGGAAGTTTTATCTGATTCTACCGAAGCCTTTGACAGAGGGGATAAATTCGCTGATTATCAACTAATTGAAACTCTAGAAGAGTACGTTTTAATTAATACGAAACGTCAGCGAGTTGAATGTTTTCGCCGTAATGATCAAGGGCTGTGGGTTTTACAATCCTACACAGCAGAAAAAACCTCATTTCGATTAAATAGCATAGACTTTGAGGCAACGATAGCAGAACTTTACGAAGATGTAGAATTTTAAATCGAACCACAGAGAAAAACCCCTCCGCGCCCCTTTGCGTTTACCTTTGCGCCCCTTTGCGTTTCAATCTTTAATCACCATCCATTGAGTCACAGGTGACATAGCCCGCCAACCTAAAAACTTACCAATAGGTTCTGCTCTTTGAATAGCAATGCGAGTTAAACTACCACCAACTTGCTCATACCATTTAAATAAAGTTTGCTCACCTTCCACTGTCACCACATTAGCTACTAACCGCCCACCTGGACGCAGTGCATTCCAACAGATATCAAAAAGCCCTGCTGCTGTGACTCCACCGCCGATAAAAATCGCATCAGGTGTGGGTAAATCTTTTAGGCTGGATGGTGCTTTTCCATGAATAATTTTTAAGTGGGGAGTTCCTAAAGCTGCGGCGTTATCGGCTATGTAATTTAATCTAGCTGGATTTTGTTCAATTGCGATCGCCCCACATCGAGAATCAGTCCGCATCCATTCAATAGAAATGGAACCGCAACCCGCGCCAATATCCCACAGTAGTTGTCCGGGAGTGGGCGCTAATTTTGCTAAAGTCACCGCCCTCACTTCACTCTTGGTTAACTGTCCATCATGATGATAGGCATTATCTGGCAATCCTGGTAATCTAGGTAAAGGTATTACCCCAGGATCAGCAATACATTCAACTGCGATCGCATTCAAAGGTGCAATTTCTCTTTCATCCCAATTTGCGGCTGTACCTGCGACAATTCTTTCTTGAATACCGCCCAGACGTTCTAAAACTGTAATTTTACTACCACCATAACCGCGATTTGTCAAGATTTCGGCGACAATTGCGGGTGTGTCTTTACCCTCACTTAAAATCAACAGTTTAGCGTGGGGATAAATGTAACCCTGAAGTAAAGAGGCGGGACGACCGCACAAACTCAAGGTTTCTATATCAGTGAAAGACCATCCTAGTTTTGCACAGGCGAGGCTGAAGGTGGAAGGTGCAGGAATAATTGTAATTTCCTCTAGGGGAATTTGTCGGGTGAGGGTGACACCAATACCGTAACAAAAAGGGTCGCCACTGGCTAATACACAGATTGACTGACCACGACGACGGATAATTTCCGCGATGGAGGTGCTAATGGGTGATGTCCAGGTGATTTTCTGACGTTGGTCATCTGGTGGTAACATTGCTAAATGGCGATCGCCTCCTATAATTATTTCAGCTTGCTCAATCAAAGAACGTGCGATCGCACTTAAACCTTTTAACCCATCTTCACCAATACCCACAATTGATAGCCATTTCTGTGTCACGTCGCTGCGCTCCGAATTCAAAATTCAAAATTCAAAATTCAAAATTAAATACCCCACAGATAAATTCGGGGGCTTGTATCCTTTTTTCTTTGGTCATAGAATCTCTAATCATTTAACTAGATGTTGCGGCTTTTTTGAGAATTAATAACAGTTAATCACCATTTTCTGGCAACTTAGTGTTGCAGAATTTAGTTACAAAATTTGATCAGGATATAAATTTTACTCATGTGTTATAATGAGGAAGCATTAAAAATTTTGAACAGGTAAAATATAGCAATATATATTTACTTGAGTTAAGGAAAATTCATAATTAGGTTGAGTATTAATTGAAAATTAAAGCGTTGGATGTCAAAGCAGGCGATCGCATTATTGCCTACTGCAAGAATAAGATGCAAGTTTGCAAGGTGAAACGCATCTTAGATCCTGGTTCGACCAACATCACACTATCGGTATTCACATCTGAGCATTATCGGGGATGCTTAGTTTCCTGTACAGTCCGATTCCAGTGTGACACCTTAGTTGATTTAGTCCAATAGCATTAGCTAGTATTAGCCACTGAGTGTAAATAAACTCTCCAGATACACCCAGTGGTTTATATATAGGACTCATATTTGATTTTTGATAGCTTGCGTGGCGTAAGCCATATAAAAATCCGTACACGTTATTCCTCTTTCCCTGTTCCCTGTTCCCTGTTCCCTGTTCCCTGTTCCCTGTTATTTAATGCAAATTGCTATCCAGTCAGATGAATACCTGATCATGTTAAATTATTAAAGCTAAGAGTTGGGAAACTCCGGTGAAATTCCGGGACTGTGCCGCAGCTGTAATGGTCAAGCGAAAGCAGAAAATTGACTTTCTCACTTGCCAAGTCAGAATGCCAACCCTAGCAGTGTATTCAAGACACACTTATGATCTATTGCCTGCGTCGCACAGGGAAGGAGTTACTGTTTTGCTGTCCGGTTTTGCCTTATGTCCTGGCTTGTTTTATGATACACCTGCCCAAGATGGGATATTATCCCGCATCAGAATACCAGGTGGGATTCTGGATAGTAAACAGTGTCGTGCGATCGCAGATATAGCAGAAAATTACGGGGGTGGTTATGTGGATGTTACTAATCGCGCCAACCTACAAATCCGAGAACTGCGTTCAGGAATACATCCCAGTGTTCTCCAGCATTTACAAAGTATAGGGATAGGTTCTCGCAATTTCGCTGTTGACC
>PWQB01000007.1 GCA_003556955.1 Nostocaceae cyanobacterium CSSed10_463m | reverse complement strand
GATTGTTATTGTTACCAAAACAATATGATTTTGTCCGGTTTTCCTCCCTTGTCTACTATCCTTCCTTGTCCACCTTGTCTTACCCTCACGAGAATGTAAAAAACCTACACCTGTCAGCCCCTAGCCCCTCCCCGCAAGCGAGGCTACGGTGTACACAAAAGTGCTATCTGCAAGGGTTTCAAGCCTTTTAGACCCTTTAAATTGTCATTACGAGTGGAGCGATAGCGGAACGAAGTAATCGCAGAATCCCGTGGTTGTTGCGATTGCTGAGTCGCAAGGCGACACGCTACGCGAACGTCGTTCCTCCTCGCAATGACAGGCTTTTAGACGCAATCCTAGAGCTTAGAACTAGACAACGAAACCAAGCGTTAGGTAGGATTTCAAGACTTGTGTATACACCGTAGCGCAAGCGAGGAGGGGAACAAGATTTCTGATTAAATCTTGTTTTTAGGACTGGAAACTCTCTTTGGTTCAGGATGTGTATACACCGTAGGCAAGGGAGGAGGGGAGAAAAATTCAATCTCGCACTTACGAATTACGTTAGCGAAGCTCCTCTGAAAGAGGCATTACGAACTACGAATTACGAATTACGAATTACCGCGTCTGTATTTGAGTCAATCTATTAGTTAATTGCACTTCTTGCTTTCTATCTGCAAGCTCTTGTGCAGCTAAAATCGCCCGTTCATAGAAATTACGAGCATTTGGGTAATTACCTAATTTCTCGTATACCTGAGCATAAGATTCAAAAGATTTCAATTGTTCGCGGAGGTTTTGTAATTCCTGGGAGATTTTTAGACGTTGTTCTAGTAAATCCAAAGCACGCTGATAACGTCCTACAACACTATGAGCGAAAACTAAACCGTCAATTGCCCGTAATTGATTCAAGCGATCGCGGCTAGTTTGAGCGATTCGCAATGCTGCCCCATAAGTGCCAATTGTCTCTTGATAATCTCTGGCTTCTAAATAGGCATCACCTAAATTATTTAGCGTATTGGCTTCACCAACAGGATCACCAGTTTGACGGCGGAAAGTGAGAGCAGTTTCATAAAGTTTAATGGCTTTATTATACTCTCCCAACCTCATAGCTACTAAACCTAAATTATTTAAAGATAACCCTTCCCCTTCAATATTTTTGACATGACGCGCAATTTTCAAAGCTTCTTCGAGGGTTTC
Organism: Nostocaceae cyanobacterium CSSed10_463m; assembly: GCA_003556955.1. The sequence goes on along the minus strand of PWQB01000007.1, from coordinate 4,473 downwards.
ACCTGCGGGTATGGGTTCACCTTTTCGCAGTAATAAAGTAGCAATATTATTTAAGCCAAAAATTTGCCCTTGAAAGTCTTTTGTATCACGAGCGATCGCTAAACGTCGGCGTAAAGCATCATCAGCTTCTTTGAGGCGATTAAGCTGAATATAAGACATTCCTAGCAAATCATAAGTTAGTCCTTGCGCCTTGAGATCGCCAATTGCGTGATAAATTTCCAATGCTTCTAACCCAGAGGTTACTGCTTTATCAGCAAATCCCGAAGCATATTGTTGTTCACCGATACGCAGCAATGTATCAGCTTTTTCTCTAGATTGTCGCCAACTCGAACTACTCACAGGGCGGTGGAGTTGTTGGGTAATATCAGCAGCACGCGCCACTGTAGGACTCAGTAAACCAATAAAAAGTAAAACGTAACACCCTGGTAATAAATGCCGTTGTTTCATAAAATTTACCGATACAATTGCGGCTGGAGGTAGACGGTTTCCCAAACAGAATTAACTTTCTGCAACGAAGACTAGCAGTATACGTATTTATATGTAGGCTACGATGCTACGGAATCTTCGCCCAAGTAGATGATACGGATATCTGCGGGTAATTTGTCTTCTAGCATAGAATAGCCTTCCTGAAGAAAATTGGCTACTTCAAGCGGCGATATTTGTTCTCCTTCGGCTTGCAGATAAGCCGCAATTCTGGTTTCACTCCAGTGAAAAGTTTGAGCCATTAAAACTATTAAACGTAACATGGGTGGTAATTGATCTAATGCTTGTTCGACATAGCACCATAGTGGTGGTGAAGTCTCTGCAAGGGAATAATGAATGGCTTCAGTGGGCGGTAGTTGAATTTCGTTAATACAGAAAGCCGTCATATTAATCAGCCAATTTTGCAAAGTCAAAGCTTCTGGGCTAGATGCGGAATCAGCTAAATTTAGTCCACCGAGTTCGTAGTAAATATGTTTCCAAGTCAAAGCAAACAAATAATCTGCTTGGACAGGCGATCGCGCGGAATGCTGAATCAAGGTGTAGACTATGGGACTATAACGGCAAAAAATCACTGTAAAATACTTGCCAGCATCGGGATAACTCTGAAAGAGATTCAGCAGTTCCTGATCATTGTGATGAAACAGCGACTTCACCAAGGGGTGATTAGCTTCGGGGAAACGGGGAATTTGCATAGCTTGAGAGTGGATAGTAGTTAAAATAGTATTTTTCATCCCAATGGTGTACTGATCTGTATAAAATTCCATCTGTAATCTGTTCGTTGCTAAGACTCAGATTACTTTGCTATTGATAAACTAAGAACAAGAACTTAAATTTAGTTCTATCGACAATAATAAAAGCGCTCCCTTATAGAATTTTTTGGTTTGTTCATGGTTATAGCAGTTAATGTGATGCCTTTCTTATTCGCCCCTCTGACTTCCGGCTCTTTTTTGTCCTCTTTGCCCTTGGATAGCTTATTCTCCACCCAAGGCATTATGGTGATGTTGCTGGCGGCTTATGCTGGCGCTATGTGGATGTTCCTCACTAGTGCGCCCAAAGTCCACACAGTGATGGTGTCTGACTTGGAAATTGCCCGACAATTGTATGAAGGACTGTTAGATTTGCCCGCCGCAGAAGTACCTTTGCACTACTACTACAACTACGAACAAACTTTAGGTGCTACTGGCATTGATCCACTGTATATGTCTACCAGTCCCAGTTGGTCTAACAAGGTGATGAATAATGCTAATGATGGACTGTGGTATCAAATGAAAAAAAATACTCAGTTGCACGTCATTACCGGAGCTAGTTTAGGTCATAAAAATCAGCAACGTCACGTTTGTTTTGACCGTGATTGCTTAGATATGATTTTATTACGGGTAGAAATGCGTGGTTTAAAATTCAAGATTCGCAACCAAAAGCCCCTCAATTTTTTGGTGAAGGACTATGAAGGGCGCGTGATTGAAATCGCAGAAGTAGCAAATTAAACCTTGTCCATCATGAAAAGTGGAGTTTTTGTCATTGCGACGTAAGGAAGCAATCTCACCATCTTGACTCAAAACTACAGTTCTCAAAGTAGACAAGGTTTAAAGCGATTAGCAAGATTTATAGCTTAGGAAATGTTGGGTTTCGCAAAGCCCCTCCTCGCTTGCCTACCGTGTACACACAAGTAGTGTCTGCAAAGGTTTCAAGGTTTATAGACCCTTTAAATTGTCATTACGAGTGGAGCGATAGCGGAGCGAAGTAATCGCATTGTCCCCTGGTCGTTGGGATTGCTGAGTCGCAAGGCGACACGCTACGCGAACGTCGTTCCTCCTCGCAATGACAGGTTTTTCGGCACAATCCTAGAGCAGAAATAGAGAACGAAACCAAGCGTTAGGTAGGATTTTAAGACTTGTGTGTACACCGTAGCCTCGCTTGCGGGGAGGGGTTGGGGTGGGGTTCTTACTTCGGTAAACCATGCACTTGCAGTAAATCTAATTCCTGGGCGAAAATCTCATCAATTGGTAACATTTGCCCGTCAGTGGTCATGAATTTATGGTCTTTGGTGGCGCGAATTATCGAACCATCTTCTAAAGAATATTCAAATACTTCTTGTTCTCCGCGATTATGCCACTGTGCTATGGGTTGAGTGTAAACATTACCATTACTATCAACACTGTACACACTACACTCAATGGCTTTTTCGACAATTTCGCCAATGGGCATTAAGCCATATTCTACTGTTAAAATCTCTGTATCATAGCTTAAACAATATTCAGCAAACTTCAACATTTGCTCAAATAATTCATCGGCTACTTGTTTTTTTACGCCATTTTTTGCCGCACCATCAACAAATTTTTCTCGCTGCTTTTGCATCTCAGAAACTTTTTTCTTCCCCATTGCGCGGCGTAGCAAGTCAGCTTGTCCTAGAGAATATCCAGCCATATCTTGAGCAATTTTCATGATTTGCTCTTGATAAACCATAATTCCATAGGTTTCATTTAATATGGGTTCTAAAATAGGACTTTGGTAATCAATTGTTTCCCGTCCGTGTTTGCGGTTAATGAATTTGGGAATTAGTCCCGCATCTAAGGGGCCTGGTCGATACAGTGCCAAAATAGAAGAAATATCTTCAATATTAGAAGGTTTCAAATCTCGGACTATCTGACGCATTCCCGAAGATTCCAATTGAAATACTCCTTCTAAATCCCCAGCCTCTAAAAGTTGATATGATTGATTGACATCTTTGGGTAAGATGCTGTGTTCACCTTTGGCTAAGATTTTTTGCGCTTTTCTTTCGTGACCTGTAATTTCATCTGGGTCAATGCGAACGCCACGAGTTTGTTCAATTAAATCAACTGTCCTTTGAATTAGTGTCAGGTTACGTAATCCCAGAAAATCCATTTTCAACAAACCCATTGATTCCAAATCTTCCATGAAATACTGGGTAATTACTGAACCGTCGTTATTTTTCTGAAGCGGGACAATTTCATCTAAGGGATCAGCAGAAATTACAACCCCGGCTGCGTGAACACCAAAGGTTTTGTTAGTTCCTTCAATTCGTATGGCCATATCCACCCAATGGCGTACATGGGGATTATTATCATATCTTTCTTTAAATTCCGGGGCTGGGGTTTTATCCGAAATCATCACTTTCAGTTTTGTGGGTTTACCCCGGACTACTGGAATTAATTTCGCCATTTTGTCTGATTCCCCATAAGGAATATTCAACACTCTGGCGACATCTTTTAACACAGCTTTAGAAGTCAAGCGGTTAAATGTGATGATTTGAGCAACTCTATCTTTACCGTATTTTTCTGTTACATATTCAATAACTTTATCGCGTTTTTCAATGCAGAAATCTGTATCAATATCTGGCATTGATTTACGTTCTGGGTTCAAGAATCGCTCGAATAGTAAGCCATGATGTACTGGGTCAATGTTGGTAATTTTCATAGCATACGCAACCAAAGAACCAGCCGCAGAACCCCGTCCGGGTCCTACTGGAATATTATTATCTCTGGCAAATTTGATGTAATCCCACACTACTAAAAAGTATGTAGAAAAACCCATTTTTTGCAACATTTTTAATTCATATTCCAATCTTTCTTTATAGACTGGATCAACTTCGCTGCGGGATTTGCGATTTAATCTTTCTAATAATCCGTTCCAAGCTACCTCTTCGGCGTAAGTATCAGGAGTATGACCGGAGGGAATGGGTGGGGTGGGAATCTGAGGATCACCCATAATATTGTAAACGCCCACCTTATCAGCTACTTCTTCGGTTGTGGCGATCGCCTCGGCAATGATATCATCTGGTAAATGGTCACGAAATAGCTGCTTCATCTCATCGGCAGATTTGAGATATTCTGTGCCGCTATAACGCATCCGTTTATCTTCACTAATTAGCTGTCCAGTTTGAATACATAGTAAAGCGTCGTGTGCTTCGACATCAAAACAAGAAATAAAATGAGAATCATTAGTAGCTATAAATTTAATATTTAATTCCCG
>PWQB01000657.1 GCA_003556955.1 Nostocaceae cyanobacterium CSSed10_463m | reverse complement strand
GATCAACTAACTGCCTTAACCCACTCGTAGAAATACGTATATAACGATGAATAGGGGCATTGTTTAAAGTGCGGCTGACTACCCGTGCGGCCAAAACTGGCCCGCCTTGAGCATTGGCATCAGAAACCTTAGTCAATCCCTTTTCGGGGATCGCAATCATCGTATCTTTGGGAATTGACAATACCCGCATAGTCTTATTGCTGGGGTTTAGCCTGACTAGCAACATGGTATCGCTGGTTCCAGTAAAACTTTCTGGTGAGCCATCAACAGTACCTTCTATGGGATCAACTCCCATAATTAAGATATTCATTGGCCGTGATAGTTTATACTGGGATATATTGCCCCACAATTCCCCAGGTAATGGTACTTTCTGGTCATCCTTACCAGAAAATCCTAGTTCCTCGTCTGTTCGATCTAAATTACTCCACAGAGGAGTCCACAGTGCTAACGTCGATACCAAAAGACCTGATAAAACTATGCCTACAGTCACTGTCAATGTCCACAGTAGCCAGCGAGGCATGGTTAAGCCTAACCTGTCGTAAAGCTCGTTGGGAATCGCACCCACAGACTCTACAACACTACGGGAAACATCACCTGGCTCATGAGTTACTATTTCCAGATTTGAAGCTGATGGCTCTTGAATTCCTAGCTCGTTTTCTGGCCATTGTACTTGTTGAGGTCTTTCCTCTAGTTCTAACTCTGGGACTTGCTGAAACGACACCTGATTATCTGACCATTGAAATTGTTTAATCACAAATTATCTCCCCACTCAACCACTCCCTAAAGGTATGTTAATCGCAGCTACAAATCTTGCTAGGGCAAAAGCTCACTGTACACTGATAGTGTTCTGAGCTAGGTGTGTATGACAACATGAGTAATTCACTGTTTCCTGTAATTCTTGCTGGTGGCAAAGGTGAGCGTTTTTGGCCCCTGAGTCGCAAAGACCGACCCAAACAATTTTTAAGCCTTGATGGTAGCTCTAGAAGTCTCTTACAGGCAACTGCCGATAGACTAATCACAGTTGCAAGTGGTTGGAATAACCTCTGGGTGATTACTTCTAGTCAGATAGCCGCAGGTGTTAAACAACAACTACCTGAACTGCCAGAGCAAAATTTATTAATTGAGTCAGAAGGGCGAGACACTGCCGCAGCCGTTGCTTGGGCAAGTTTGGAAATTAAGAAGCGTTACGGAGAAGACGCTATCATCGGCTTTTTTCCCTCTGACCATTGGATAGCTGACCAAGAAGCATTTAAACGCACCTTAGATGCTGCTACCCAGTTAGCGGCAAGCACGGAGGCGATTGTCACTTTGGGGATCAAGCCTACTTTCCCATCAACTGGTTACGGCTACATTGAACAAGGCGAAAAGATTGGTAGCTTTAATGATTTGCCAGCCTATCACGTCAACCGCTTTACTGAAAAGCCCAACCGTGAAACAGCAGAAACTTTTTTATCCACGGGACGTTTTAGCTGGAATAGTGGAATGTTCGTGTTTCGGGCTGGGGTGGTTCTCAAGGAACTATATACCCATGCACCAGAAATTATCGAACCATTAGAACAACAAGGCCCTGATATATATCCTCAGTTGCTTAAACAGAGTATAGACTATGCACTCATGGAAAAAACAAATTTAGCATACGTCTTGCCAGTTGAATTTGGTTGGGATGATTTAGGTGATTGGAATGCACTGGAGCGGCTACTGAAAAAAGCCGATAATCCCAATGTAGAACTCGCTACCCATGTAGGTTTAGATACGCAGGGGGCGATTGTTTATGCTACTAATTCAGAAGATGTAATTGTGACAATTGGTTTAGAGGATGTAGTAATTGTGCGCGATCGCAACGTTACTCTAGTTGTGAACAAAGACCGCACTCAAGAAATTAAGCAGATTCTCAAAACCCTGACAAATGATCCCCGCTTTACTGAACTGTTGTAACTGTTAAACTTTAAGAGTTAAAACCCTCAGCAGATGTTTAAGATTTGTGGCCTCTATTATAACTGAATTGTCTGTTTGAAGAACTAGTACCGCAGGGCGGAAGTCAAAAGGCTTTTATTTTGAAGTTTTTTAAATGCTATGCCTACTTACGCCGTGCTGTACTAGTATCTAGAGCTAAAAGACACAAAAAAGTCTTCTCCATTCCCTCATCTCCCTAATTCTCCTAATCTCACCATTTCCCCATAATGTTCCTCACCCAAACTGTTCCTCGTCAAAGAGAAATTATTGAAGTAGTCCTTCGCAATGGTTGGGACTATATGCGAAGGCTACTGACTGGTGGTAAAGCTGATGAACCCCAGCTACCCACACCTGCGGTTCTAAAGAATATCCTGGTAGATTTAGGGCCAGTGTATGTCAAACTTGGTCAGCTACTTTCTACCCGTCCAGATTTACTCAACGCTGCTTACATTGAGGAACTTTCCACTCTCCAAGACGAAGTACCCCCAGTACCTTGGACAGAAGTAGAAGTAGTCATTCGCAAGCAATTAAAACGCCCCTTAGAAGAAACCTTCCGTACAGTCAATCCTGTCCCCGTAGCGGCGGGATCAATCGCCCAGACTCATCGCGCCACATTGGTAGATGGTCGAGAAGTAGCTTTGAAAGTGCAACGTCCGGGAATTGATCTCACCATAGCTCAAGATATTGCCCTGATTTTAGGAATTGCTGATTTAGTCGCGCGCACAGATTTTGGGCAAAACTACGAAATCAAATCCGTCGCTGAAGAATTTACTAAAGCTTTAGAAGACGAGTTAGATTTTACACTAGAAGCTGGTTTCACCGACGAGTTGCGACGTAATTTATCCCGTAGTCGCTGGTTTGATCCCACACAATTGGTAGTTGCAGAAATTTTCTGGGATTTAACTACCGAAAAATTATTAGTCATGGAATGGCTGGATGGAGTCCCGTTGCTGTCAGCGAATTTAGTCAGCATTGAAAACGGTAAAAACGCTTATACACAAAGGCAAGAAATTACAACTTTGCTATTTCGAGCTTTTTTCCAGCAACTATATATTGACGGCTTCTTTCACGCTGATCCCCATCCGGGAAATTTATTTTATCTTGCAGATGGTCGCGTTGCCCTTTTAGACTGTGGCATGGTGGGCAGGCTTGATCCCCGCACTCAGCAGATACTCACAGAAATGCTCTTGGCAATCATTGATTTAGATGCGGGACGATGCGCTCAATTAACTTTGCAGTTAGCAGATTCTTCTCAGCAGGTGATTTTATCACGGTTAGAAAATGACTATGATCGAATGTTGCGGAAGTATCATAATGTCAACTTGGGTGAAATGAATTTCAGTCAGGTAATTTATGAAATTTTGCAAGTCGCCCGTAACAATAAAATCCGTTTACCCAGCAATATGGGTTTATATGCCAAAACCCTGGCAAACTTAGAAGGGGTAGCCCGTACATTTAACCCAGAAGTTAACTTATTTGACGAGATTAAGCCATTAATTACAGACTTGTTTCGGCGGCAGTTATTAGGCGATAATCCAGTGCGATCGCTTTTAAGAACAGCCTTAGATATTAAGAGTTTATCATTACAATCCCCCCGACAAATTGAACTGTTATTAGATCGCGTTACCTCCGAAACCTTACAGTGGAATCTCTCCCTGCGTGGTTTAGATGGTATGCGGCGCACTCTCGATGATGCCGCTAACAGATTATCGTTTAGCATTTTGGTAGGTTCTCTAATTATGGGAGCAGCCGTTATTTCCACCAAAGCCCAAACTACTCAACTCTCCTTTTTAAGTAGTGTCCTGTTTGCTGCTGCAAGTTTATTAGGTTTGTGGCTAGTTTTTAGTATTTTGCGATCTGGGCGTTTAAAGTAATTCTTGTGTTTATTAACCATGTCATTGCGAGTGGAACGGAGTGGAACGCAGCAATCCCAAGGGTTTTGGGTAATTTATAATTTGTTACATAGTTGGGTTTATTGGTGTCTACCTACTTGTATGGACGGTGTAAGTAGGTGGGTGAGAAAATTTACAACTATGTCATTGCGTTCGCAGAGCGTGGCGTTAGCCATACGGAACGAAGTGGAGTAAAGCAATCACAAGGTTTTCAGCGTTTTTACTTTTTGTTATATAGTTAGGTTTATTTGTGCCTACCTACTTAATATCAAATCCTGTTGAATACTTACTCAACCCAGAAACCCGCCAAAGCTCTGCTTTATCTCCCCTCCTCGCTTGCGGGGAGGGGTTGGGGGAGGGGTTCAATTATTGTAGTAATGCTAACTAATTAACTAGACTTGATATAATTCTCAGCCATAGCCATCATCAATACAGATAAATAATTGAAGTGCATCTATCTGTATTTATCTGTAGTTTGAATATAAAATTTATGTCAATTATCACTGTTGAAAATCTAAGTAAGTTTTACCCAGTTGCTGTTAAAGAACCAGGGATAAAAGGCACACTCACCCACTTTTTTCGGCGTACCTACCGCCCCATTAAAGCAGTACAAGATGTTTCCTTTGAAATAGCACCTGGTGAAGTGGTGGGTTTTTTGGGGCCAAATGGTGCAGGTAAAACCACTACCCTAAAAATGCTCACAGGGTTAATTCATCCTTCTGAAGGGACAGTCAGAGTAGCTGGATACGAACCATTTCTGCGCCAAGAGGCATTTCTGCAAAAAATTACCTTGGTAATGGGGCAGAAACAGCAGTTACTGTGGGATTTACCAGCACTCGATTCTTTGAAAATTAATGCTGCTGTTTACAACATCTCTAATAAGGAATTTCAAAAGCGAGTTGGGGAATTAACAGAGATGCTGACCTTAGAAGGTAAGCTGACCCAACCAGTGCGGAAATTGTCTTTAGGTGAACGGATGAAAGCCGAACTATTAGCCGCACTTTTGCATCATCCTCATGTATTATTTCTGGATGAACCGACACTAGGACTAGACGTAAATGCACAGGTAGCGGTGCGTGATTTTTTGCGCGAATACAATCAGCGTTATCAAGCCACTGTATTATTAACTAGTCATTACATGGCTGATATTACTGCCTTATGTGAGCGTGTGCTGTTAATTCACCAAGGAAAGCTAATGTATGACGGTAGTCTAGATGGACTACTGAAAAATTTCGCCCCCTACCGGGAAATTCATATTGAGTTAGCCGAACCGCTACCCAGAGAAAAACTCATGTTTTATGGTGATGTACAAGTTTTAGAGGGGCGTGCAGTCAGCTTTATGGTACAGCGAGAAGCGCTAACTAGCACAGTATCTCAGATTTTGAATGATTTAGAAGTCATTGACTTAACAGTAACCGAGCCAGCAATAGAAGAAGTGATTGGCAGGGTTTTTCATGCAGGTGTGGTGTAAGTCAGTAGTGCTGAGTGCTGAGTGCTGAGTGCTGAGTAGTAAGTAGAGCAGCAGGAATAATTCAAGGTTTGTAGTAAGGACTTTAGTCCTTATTTGAGGTCTGTTCACGCAGCGTTCCCGTAGGGTAGCCCTCACTACGAAACAATCTCAATATTTTTTACATTACTTAATGTACTTTGATTTATTCTCGCCCACTTACTTACCTTATAGTTAAAACTAGGGAATTTTAAAATTTCTGTGAAAAAAATTATTAGGAAAATTTTGACATTTCTTTCTGTTTACTACGCCTATATGCTTGAGTATCGGGCAGAACTGATTTTATGGGTTTTGGCTGGG
>PWQB01000526.1 GCA_003556955.1 Nostocaceae cyanobacterium CSSed10_463m | reverse complement strand
AAGACATTCATTGGGAAACTTTTGAGTGTATAGATATGAAGCGTCTTCGCCCTGGGATGCGTGGCGAAAGCTATGAAGTGACTGTTCGCGGTTGGTGCGATCGCTGTGAAATAACTACCTAAGTATTTTTTGCAAAGACAGTAGTAATTCATTGACAGTGTAAGGTTTGGGCAAAAATGTCTGTGTACCAGTGTCAATCACTTCCTCTAACCTAGTTTTGGACATCAGACCACTGGTAGCAATAATTTTTACCTGGGGGTTGATTTTTTGCAAAGTCCGAATAGCGGTGACTCCATCCAAGGAAGGTAACATCATATCCATCAGCACAGCACTAATTTTGTCTGCATATTTAGCATAGAGTGCGATCGCCTCAATACCGTCACTAGCAATTAAAGTCTGATATTGGTGACTTTCTAGGGAAGTTCTGGTGACATCCTGAATTGTCGGTTCATCATCCACAATCAGAATCAATTCCCCATTTCCTGTAGGTATTGCTACATCTTCAATAGCGAGGGTTTCCGTTCCCCCCACAGCAGGTAAGTACACCTTAAAGCTAGTACCATGACCTACCTCGCTATAGACATTGATAAAACCACCGTGGCTTTTCACAATCCCAATTACAGTAGAAAGTCCTAACCCTGTACCTTGTCCCACTGCTTTAGTAGTAAAAAATGGCTCAAAAATTCGATCTAAAGTTGCTTGCGGTATACCCATTCCCGTATCAGTAACCGTAATTACCACATATAATCCGGCTTTTGCTTCCAAATTCATCCGCGCATAATTTTCATCAACCACAAAATTATCAGCAGATATACTTAAAGTCCCCCGATTAGGCAGAGCATCACGGGCATTGACACACAGATTCATCAGTACCTGATGGAGTTGAGTACTATCTCCAGAAACCAGCCATAAGTCGTTAGAGATATCGGTATAAATTTCGATGGATTTGGGAAATGTTTCTTGGAGAATTTTGGCAATTTCCACAATCAAATGCTTAATTTGCAAAGTAATCCGCTTCCCTTCCACACCTCTAGCAAAAGATAGCACCTGCTTCACTAAATCTGCTCCCCGTTTCGCGTTAATTTCCAAAATTTCCAACAAACGTTTAGTCCGTTCGTCAGCATCTGGGAATTTCATCGGTAGCAATTGCGCTCCTGCCAAAATCGGGGTGAGAATATTATTCAAGTCATGAGCAATACCACTAGCCAGTGTCCCGATACTTTCCAAACGTTGGGCGCGAAATAATTGTGATTCTAAAAGTTTCTTCTCCGTAATATCTGTATCAACAATCAAAATTGATTTCGGTGTTCCCTGTGCGTCGCGGACTAAACTCCAACGACTCGCTACCAAAATTTCTTTACCAGTTTTAGTGATTTGAGTTAACTCGCCTTCCCACTTACCTTTAGTTATGACATTCACTAAAGCCTCATGGTTTTCTTGTGCGGCTTCATTATCCAAAATCTCACCAAAATTTCTACCTACAGCCTCTTGAACTGGCCAGCCATAGAGATTTTCTGCACCTTTATTCCAAAAAAGAATCTGATTTTCTAAATTACATACACAAATGGCATCAGTAGTGATGTCTAGTAAAGCCGCTTGTTCACGAATTTTAGCTTCCGTAAGTTTACGTTCACTAATGTCAATTCCAGCACAAGTTATGCCGATAATTTCTTGAGACTCATTCCGCAATGGTTCAACAGTTAAGTCATAATATCTAGTTTCTTGAGACGTAGTGATAGATACTTCCTCTCGCATTCCTATGCCATTAGTTAGTACACTATGCTTAATAGCTGTTAAACGTTGAGCATCTTGTTCTGGAATCAAATCAAAGTCATGTTTACCCAACATATCCTGACTAGTCCATCCAGATATGGGGTTATAAACCCAGGTGTAATAGAGATTTATATCTTGGTTGAAAACAAAGATCGGGGAATTTTTTAACGCCACCCGAAAGCGTTCTTCACTCTGGCGCAAAGCATTTTCGGAACTTTGGCGCTCAATAGCATAACGCATGGAACGTACCAACAAGTCGCCAGTCACTTGACCCTTGACTAAATAATCCTGTGCGCCTGACTGCATCGCTCGTAGTGCGAGGGTTTCATCATCTAAACCCGTCAACACAATAATTGGAGTAGCTTTGGCATGATGCGCCATGCGGATAAAGGTGTCTAGTCCTTGGCTATCAGGTAATGAAAGGTCTAAGAGTATAACATCAAAGCTGTCTCTAGCTATACATTCTAATGCTTCAAACAGCTGCTCGGCTGGTTGCAACTCCACTTGAACTGTAGTTACGTCCTGTAATAACTCTTGTAGCAGAAAGACATCACCAGGGTTATCTTCGATTAACAAGACTTTTATAGAATTTCCGGCCATTTATTTTACTCCGGTGGCAGTTTGACAATTGCAAACCAGAAATTTTCTATAGATTGTACAATTTTAACGAATTGGTCAAAATCAACCGGCTTGGTGATAAAGCAATTAGCCGACAGATTATAAGCTTTGAGAATATCCTCCTCTGATTGAGAAGTTGTTAAAACAACTACCGGAATGCGCCTGAGATTGAGATCAACTTTGATTTCTGCTAGTACTTCCCGTCCATCCTTTTTGGGTAAGTTTAAATCAAGCAGGATAATATCTGGATGAGGCGCATCAGCATAGTTTCCCTGTTTTCGCAAGAATGCCATTGCGTCTACACCATCTTCCACCACATTCAGGTTAACTGAGATTTTGCTATCTTCGAGGGCGATTCTGGTTAGTTCAGCATCGCCGGGATTGTCTTCTACTAACAAAACCTCAATGGGCATAATTCCTGTGTGAGTATTCACGATTGTTTAACCGTTTTTTCTGGAATTGTAAAGTAGAAAGTCGAGCCTTGACCCTGTTTCGACTCAACCCAGATCCGTCCGCCGTGGCGTTCTATAATCTTCTTACAAATTGCCAAGCCAATTCCAGTCCCTGGATATTTACTTCTACCGTGTAAGCGTTGAAATATCACAAAAATTCGTTCAGCATATTGGGATTCTATACCAATTCCATTGTCACTCACGGAGAATAGCCATTGATTGACGGGACTTTGTTCTACTTTCACTGCTCCCAGATGAATTTTTAACGGCAATTCTCCCCGGAATTTGATGGCGTTAGCAATTAAGTTTTGTAACACTTGGGTGAGTTGGCTAGGATCAGCCATGACGACAGGTAAAGGATCATGGGTAATGATTGCGCCACTTTCTTCTATGATAAATTTGAGATTAGCGATCGCCCGTTCAAAAATCGTATGAAAATCAACTTCAACAATGGGCTGTCCCCGACTGGTAACACGGGAATAATCCAACAAATCATTAATTAGGCTTTGCATCCGCCGCGCCCCATCTACAGCATAGGTGATAAACTGTTCGGCATTAGCATCTAGTTGATTTTTATATTTGCGTTCTAACAGTTGCAAATAACTGGTTACCATCCGCAACGGTTCCTGTAAATCATGGGAAGCTACATAAGCAAACTGTTCTAATTCCGCATTAGAGCGAGCCAATTCCTGAGTATGGCGGGTTTCTTGTTCTAATAAGTGTGCTTGAGCCAGAGCAATCCCAATTTGGTTGGCTATCTGTTGTAACAAATCTAACTCAAAGTTGTTCCACTGGCGAGGTGTAGCACATTGATGAGCAATCAACAAACCCCAAAGATTTCCCCTGACTAGAATCGGGACTACAAGGTTAGCTTTGACACCTAAAGCTTGCAGAAATTCCCGATAGCAGTCTTTAATATCAGATTTTTCAATGTCTACAATTGCAGCAACTCTGCCTAGACGATATTTTTCCACATAGCCTTGTTCTTGAAAACAGGGGTCGAGTATATCTTCTCCTAAAACCACAGGCCAACCAGGTAGCACAGCTTCTTGTACCACCGTTCCCGAACCATCAGCCCAAACTTGAAACATCACCACTCGGTCAGCTTCCAGGAGTTTTTGGACTTCATTAACGGTAGTTTGAAGAATTTCGTCTAGTTGTAGACTTTCACGAATTTTCAGGGTAATTTCTGCGAAAAGTTGCGAGCATAAATTCTGCCGTTTTAATTCCTCTTCGGCTTGTTTGCGTTCAGCAATATCCGTATGGGAACCTAGCATCCGCACCACATTACCAGTTTCATCCCAAAGGGCTTGTCCGCGATCTAAAATCCATTTATAACTACCGTCTTTACACAAAAGTCGATGTTCTGTAGCATAAAATGGCGTTTTCTGGGCAAAATGATTTTCCAAGGCTTGCAGAACACGCTCTAAATCATCAGGATGGACTAGTTTTTCCCATTCATCCAAATGATTAACAATTTCGTGGTCTGCATATCCCAGCATTTCCTTCCAGCGAGTGGAGTAAAACACCTCATTGGTTTTAACATTCCAATCCCAGATACCATCATTATTACCCTGTAAGGCTAATTGCCAACGTGCTTCACTTTGTCGCAGGGCTGCGGCTATTTGCTGCTTTTCGGTAATATCTTGAAAATACACAGACAAGCCATCACGCGAGGGATAGGCGTGAACGCTAAACCAACCGTTCAGGGGTGGATAGAATTCGGCAAATTCCACACTAACTTGTTGAGCGATCGCTCTGTGATACTCATGATAAAATTTTGTCTCTACCAGTCTTGGTAAAACTTCCCAGATATTGTGACCCAATAGATCATTTTTGCTTTTATCTAACAGCCGTTCTGCTTGACTATTGATGTATGTAAATCGCCAATCTTGATCTAGGGCAAAAAAAGCATCAGTGATACTTTCGAGTATATTGGTAATCTGGGTTTTCGCAGCTTGCTCATGAGTAATCAACTCATCACTAATCACAGACACTTCCGATACATTACGTCTGAGTTCCAGTTGGTTAATTACCAAACGACTCAAAACCACCAGCGCGTCTACTTGTTGTTGACTTAATTGCCGTGGTACTTTGTCAATTACACATAGGGTTCCCAGCATATAACCCTTCGGCGTAATCAAGGGGACACCTGCATAAAATCTGACATAGGGATAAGAGGTAACTACTGGATTGTTTGCCAAATTTACATCAGCTAAAGCATCTGGTACGATGACAACATCCTGTCTTTCTTGGCACAGGTAAGATAAACCCACATTCCGGGGCATTTCCGGCACATCCAAACCGAGTTTGGCTTTAAACCACTGGCGATTTTCATCAATAAAATTGACTACAGCTATGGGTGTACCACAGATAAAGGCAGCTAGTTGAGCTAAATTATCATAGGCTTCTTCCGGTTCTGTATCCAAAATCTGATACTGGCGGAGAACTTCCAGCCTCGCTGCTTCATCAGTATTCATATAGTTTTATAAACAAAATTAAACAATTAAAAAATTAAAGTTTCATAGCATAGTTCTAGTGTAGGGTATTGTCACTTTTCAGGCAGTCGCAGTGATATCATGTCCGTTTAATTAGTTACGATTACCACAATCATCTCACCCCACCCCCAACCCCTCCGGTGCAAGCGAGGAACCACTGTGTACACACAAATATTCGCCCAGTGTATGTATTACCACCGCCTCGGAATTAATTCCGAGTCTCATAGCGCAAGTCCTCTCAAGAGGACTCAAGGAAAAACTGAATCCAGTCTACTTTAGTAGACTTTTGCTATTAGCCATGAACTTTAGTTCTT
>PWQB01000723.1 GCA_003556955.1 Nostocaceae cyanobacterium CSSed10_463m | reverse complement strand
GTCAGCCCGTGGATTGAACAAGTTTTGCGGGTAGAGTTACCATACAAACGGGCAAGCCGCCAATTTCGGCACGGGGAACCGTCTGAAGTAGTGGTTAATACTCCTGATGGAGACGTAATTTTTGGCGAACACCATCCTTTAGTAGTGGTTGCTGGCCCCTGCTCAGTCGAAAATGAAGAGATGATTGTGGAAACGGCACTACGGGTTAAAGCCGCAGGAGCTAAGTTTTTACGTGGTGGCGCATACAAACCCCGCACTTCACCTTATGCCTTTCAAGGTCATGGCGAAAGTGCTTTAGAGTTGTTGGCAAAGGCAAGACAAGTCAGTGGTTTGGGTATCATTACAGAAGTAATGGATGCTGCCGAACTAGATATAATTGCTGAGGTAGCTGATGTGATCCAGGTGGGAGCAAGAAATATGCAAAACTTCTCTCTCCTGAAAAAAGTGGGAGCGCAACCCAAACCAGTTTTATTAAAGCGGGGAATGGCTGCTACTATCGAAGATTGGTTAATGGCAGCTGAGTATATTTTGGCATCAGGAAATTCCAATGTAATTTTATGTGAGCGGGGAATTAGGACTTTTGACCGCCAACACACTCGCAATACTTTAGATTTATCGGTAGTACCAGTCTTGCGAAAGTTAACTCATCTACCAATGATGATTGATCCTAGTCATGGTACAGGTTGGTCTGAATTTGTGCCGTCAATGGCCATGGCCGCGATCGCAGCTGGTACTGATTCTTTGATGATTGAAGTTCACCCCAACCCGGCTAAAGCTTTATCTGATGGACCCCAATCGTTAACACCAGAACGTTTTGATCACTTAATGCAAGAACTAGGAGTGATTGGTAAGGCTATGGGACGTTGGCCGCAACCAGTGGTAGCTGTAACGAGTGGTGAGTTCTGAGTGGGTAGGGGCGGGTTTAAGTAGTCAGTCTGTGGTTTGTCAAAATCCTTAGTGAACCCGCCCGGACACCGAGTGAGGAGAGTGCTGAGTCAGAATAATAAATAGTACTCAGCACTTTTGGTTCATTTCGTTTTTTTAAGGGATTGCCAGAAAATAAATTGCCCCATTTCATCAGACCATATTTATTCTTTATCCCCCCTGCTCCCCTACCCTTCGGGAAGCTTCGCTAACGACTGCGCTCAGGGCAAGCCTGCTCCCTGCCCCCCTGCCTACCTCAGCAATGGAATATTTTTTTCATTGTCAGTCTCTAACGTCGTCTGCCACCTGAGCGACTGCGACTACCTGAAGAACGTCCCCCAGAACCAAAACTACTGCTAGGTTTACGTCTGGTGGAACCGGAGTTATTAGAAGGTTTTAAGTTGCTGCCACCAAAACCGGAACCAGTGGGGCGATTACCTGTGTTCGTGCTGGGTGTAGTGCGGACATTGGAAGTACCAGGGGTTGATCTTCTAATATTCCCTGTCGTGCGGAAAGTTGTGCGATTGCGCTCAACTGCTGGTGGCGCATTGTAACGAGTTCGATAGTTACTAACCGCTTCATTATAGGTACGACCATAACCACCAACACCACTTAGGATTCCTCCTGATTGATAAGCAGGTGGTACATAGTACTGGGGTCTAAATAACATATTACCGATGGCTTGACCGGCAATGTTACCAGCTACAGCACCAGCAAAGGGAGCCCAAAAGTTACTTTCTCTTCGCACTATCACTGTTTCCTGTCGTCCCGTTTGGGGATTGGTTTGGGTTTCAGTGACGTTGTGGACGTATTCAATTTTAAAGTCTTCTGTCATAAACAAGGCGGGTTGTCCGTTCTCCACCTTTAATACAGTCCTTTTTCCCTCCTTAATTTCTTCATCGGTGAGCCGTGCCATTTGCAAATTTTCAGTTTTAAAGGTAGGGGGTGTACTGTTAAGTAAAAACAGTGTGTACTGCCCTGTTCCATCATCAAAACTAGCTTGTTGCACCTGATATTCACCGTCACTTAGTCTGGTGGGTGTAGAGCTGCGGCTAACATTTGTGCTTTGAGAGGTTGTTTGGTTAGAACTCCCACAGGCAACAGTTGTTAAGCACAAAGTCAGTGCTAAAAAAACAACTGTCAATTTTCGTAATATTGTCATGAGCTTTTGATTGTGTCCTACTTCTCAGCTTAACAAGTCTGGATTGGGGTAGTAATGTAGAGACTGACTTATTAGTTACAAAGGAATTAATTCTGGGTAATATTGCAACAGCTGATCATTAGTCAGTTCATCACCTAATTGTGCTGGGGAGAAATGTACCTGAATGGCTCGTAATTTCTCTTTGTAGTGCAAATTGATTAAAGCTTTTAAAGCATCCTTTAAGGCTGGGATGTTAGACAAGTCAGTTTCTAAATCTGGAACTTCTCCTTCGTAAGCTACAGTCAGCATGACAATCACATTCCGGGTTACAGGTATGGAAAAAGATTCATTTCCAGTAGCGGCGCTGATATCCATTCCTGCACCGTAGCGTTCGCCAGAATCGTTAAATAATTCATTGACGTAATCTCCAGCATCGCCTTCATCCCAGAATACTTCACCTTCATTGGAGGCAGACAGCCAGGTTTCATCGTATCGTAATAAAGTTTCGCAAATTTCTACTAATCCTTCTCCTAAATCGTGCAGATCACCATCAGCAGCGATCGCTTCCCGTGCTGTACTATTTAATACTCCCAGAATTGGCGCGACATCAGACCCGGCTAAATGCAAAAACAAGCGACAGACTACATAGCGAGTCCGACCCATCATTTTATTAAAGGCTCGCATTTGCTTCCTCCATCATTTTGACTAATACATACACTGAAAAATCATAGCTCTACTATTGACTGATATAACAACAGCTATGGTTCAACTTGACCCTATTGCTGCATATTTTTCTTCAGTCATCAATTAAAACATTGATAATAACAAGTTTAATACTTGGTAAAGTAGGCAGAAAATACGTAGTTAAACACAAAAATGAAAATTGGTATTTTGGGACTGGGACTGATAGGCGGTTCTTTGGGTTATGATTTGCGATCGCTTGGTCATTATGTTTTAGGAGTCAGTCGTCAGAAGTCTACCTGTGAAACAGCAATCGCTCTGGGTAGCGTCGATGCTGCATCTGTGGACATCAGCTTGTTAGCAGCCTCAGAAGTGGTGTTTATTTGTACCCCTATTGGATTGATTGTTCCCCAAATACAGCAGCTGATTGATCATTTGCCTGTAACTACGGTAATTACTGATGTGGGTTCAGTGAAAGCACCTATAGTCAAGGCGATCGCTCCTTTGTGGTCAAATTTCATTGGTGGTCATCCGATGGCGGGAAGGACAGATAGTGGCATAGAAGCGGCTCAACGGGACTTATTTGTGGGTAAACCTTATGTTCTCACACCAGATGAAACCACACCCAAGACAGCCATTACTGTTGTAGAAGACATTGTGCGATCGCTGGGAGCCAATCTGTATTATTGTCAGTCAGATGAACATGACCGAGCCGTGAGTTTAATTTCCCATTTACCTGTAATGGTGAGTGCATCCTTAATTGCTACTTGTATGGGTGAAACTGATGCCCACGTGCTGCAATTAGCCCAAAATCTTGCTAGTTCAGGTTTCCGAGATACTAGCCGTGTCGGTGCTGGTAATCCCGAATTAGGGGTGATGATGGCGGAATATAACCGCCCAGCATTGCTGAAATCATTAACACAATATCGCCAAAATCTTGATGAATTAACTAACTTGATTGAGCAGGAAGATTGGACAGCTTTAGCAGCTAAGTTGCAGGCAAACGGCAAAGCCAGACCAAAATTTGTAGAATAAGATTAAGGTGCGTTAAAATAGGATAACGCACCAAACTAACAGGTTTATTGGGTGAATTAAGCAAGATTTGACTATGGTTACATCTTGACCAAAAAATAACTGTGTGTTAGTGTGGTGGTTAGTGAAATCTATAAGTAAAAAACGTAGTATAACACCTGCGTTCATACATCAAAACAGGAGAGATAAATCATGGAAGGCTCTGGCAGTAGGAACAGCCAAGTCACTTACGAAATAGTCGGCATATTAGGGGAATCTGAAGAAGAAGACCCTGGTGGTATATTGCTGGCGGTATCTCAAGAGAATTGGACTCTAGCCTAGAGCTAACTTGTTCATCTTGGAGTAACCGCCAGCGCTACAGGTAGTTACTTCCAAATTAGGAGATGAACAATGAAACATTTAATTTTTAGTTAATAGCCTCATAATGTAATTTCATTGCTGACTATAAAAGTAATGATTTACAAAATATTTTTTATTGGGTATTAGGTTTACAGACTTACGCCAAAACCCAATCTTTAGCATTACTTATTGAATAGTTAAGTCAGTCGGTGTGAAAATTTCAATGTATGTCATTGCGAGTGTAACGGAGTGAAACGAAGCATAAGACCGAAGCGGTCACGCCCCGCGAACACAAGGGTTTTGGAGTTTTTACATTCTGTTACATAGTTAGGTTTATTTGCGCCGACTTACTTAGTTAAACTGAGTCATATTTATTTGACTGGGAATACTGATGTATTTCCGAAAAGTTTAGCTAATTTTCCCTTTGCCCATTACAAATGTCTTCATTTCATTATGTAGGACATTTAGATACTTTTCAGTTTTCTCAACTGATAATTTTGAAACATACATGGTAGTCGCCATCCTATGGAATAGTAATTCTATAGGTATATATAGCAACATTAAAAAGTTGACCCGGAGCCAATACTGTTCGGTTAAGCAAATTCGTGAGCCGAAAACCCTTGTAGAGACGTTCCATGGAACGTCTCTACATCCCTTAACCGAAAGGTATTGGACCCGGAGCTTACAGCAGTTTTCATGTATTTAGACCACACGTTGATATCTGTATTTCTTTCTTCCTTTGCGCCTTTGCGCCTTTGCGTGAGATATAAAAATGTGGTTCATTTAGCTGAAAATCGCTGTAATAGAAGGGTAAAAATTAAAATGCTTGTTGTGGCTGGGGTTTAAACTTTTGCCATATCCTAAGCACCTTGACGGTTGCTATATATTAAGACGACATAGCCGAAAAACTTGCTGCTTATTTCTGCATATCAAATTTTCTGAAATTGCCTAACGAAAAAAAGAGGTGAAAATCATGCGCTTAATTGAAATTATGATGAGAACAGTAGTAAAAACAGTAATAGAAACAGTAGTAGAAATTGCTGTTAAAACTTTGATAGAAACAGTGATTGACTCTGTAATTACTGTTATTAAATCTACAGCTAACAGTCAAAACAGAAAAATGAAAATGTCTGCGGCATTGTAATTAATGCAGTAGAAACTCATGGATAATCTGAAGAAACTTCAAGGAGGTAAGATTATCCATTTTGATGGTCATAAATCAGTTTTATTGGTGGTTCTAAAAGCAAATTATTGCCAAAATAAGGAGATAGTTATGTTGTTGATGAAATGGCAACTCAATGATCAAGGTCGTCTATCTGCCACCTGGGCAAAAAGTGATCAATTACCAGAAGTAAAAAAGAGCGACAAAGAACTACTAGATGAGTTGCAGCTTGTCTATAACTTATACTCTGCACTAGACGCAGTATTTATGACGGCAAATCATTAGTAAGTAAATTATTTGGCCTGAAAACTTATGAAAAAGCCTCAATTAAAACAACTGCTAAATAGTGCATTACAAGATACTTATCGTCATCAGTT
>PWQB01000145.1 GCA_003556955.1 Nostocaceae cyanobacterium CSSed10_463m | reverse complement strand
GGTAAATTACTGAAGGAAAAAGCCAGTCGTAGCTAGATGCCCATTGGTCAAACAGGAACTTTTTGTTACTGAGAAAGTTAAAAGTCATAAATCAATATTTTTTGTGGTCGGGGTAATGGACAAAACCGAAAAATACTATATCCAGCCTAGCGTTTAGCTAAATGTCTGGAATGCCGGAATTTAAACTTGTAGTTAAATATGCAGAATCAAGGAACAAAGAATCGCGGCATAAAATCACATAATTTACTCCTCACCACCCCAAAAATTATCTTTTCGCCTCCCTTGCGCGTAGGCCAGAGGCTTTTTTAGTTTCCGCTACACCCCTGCAACTATCAGGACTGAAAATTCCTCTGCTGATTCCGGAAATCAACTATGGTTTTGGTAGCACTGTTCAGCAGACTGAACTATGAACCAAACCACTGTTATGTATTTTGGTGTTGCTCGTGGGTTAGAATCTTTCTTAGCTCGACTTTATCCATTTTTACGCTGAGGCGATCGCGTAAAGCCCTGATCGGCATAGCTGCGCTGACCGCGAAGCGTGTGCTTTGCACTCAGCACTGGTGTAAGCAGATCCCTATGGCTGCAACCTTTGTCGGGTAGGTGTGATAATTTTTAGATTTCATTGAGAATCAGTGAGATAGAAAAAGTATTTACCCACAAGTCAGGGTTTTTGTCAGATTAAGAAAACCGAGTTCTTAATTTTGGATAAAGTTGAAGGGAGAGGGTGCGGCAGGATGTGATCAAACTGTGGCTAAACTTGCCGCTTTACAGCCAGCCAAAATTATGATTACTCATTCAACCTCACACTATAGTAGTGGTGGTTGCTTTTAACTTTTCACACCCCCAAAAATGTTAATCATCAGTTTATTCCTGGCTACGCTTTTTTTAGCTTATTCCAATGGAGCCAACGACAACTTTAAAGGTGTAGCAACACTGTTGGGTAGCCGAACAACCAGTTACCAAACAGCTATTTTGTGGGGCAGCTTTACAACTTTTGCTGGTGCATTAGCTGCGGTTTTCTGGGCAGGTGATTTGGTCAAAAATTTTACCGCTCAAGGGATATTTCCTGATGCGAACGCTAATGTACCAGAAATTCATTTGGCAGTAGCCATTACCACCGGCTTAACCGTTTTAGTTGCTGCCCTCACAGGATTCCCCATTTCTACAACTCACAGTATTATAGGGGCGCTACTTGGTGCTGGATTAGTAGCCATTGGACTGCAAGTTAATTTTGCAGCTTTGGAGAGATTATTTATTTTACCCCTATTTTTCAATCCTATTATTGCTATTTGTTTAGCCGCAGGAATATATAAACTAATAAATTACATCACTTTTAAATTCAACCTACAACCAAATCAAAGGATAGTTGATACTTGCCACTTGATCAGTGCAGGAATGACCAGTTTTATTAGAGGATTTCATGATACTCCTAAAATTGTTTCACTTATTTTAATTATTGATTATTTTTCAGTTCAAGGAGGAATGCTGACCATCGCAATGGCAATGGGACTGGGTGGCTTACTCAACTCCCAAAAAATTGCCATAACTATGAGTCAAAAAATTACCACACTGAACCATTATCAGGGTTTGTCTGCAAATATGGTAACTGGAATTTTGGTCATTGTATCTAACTATTTTGGTCTTCCTATTTCCATGACTCAAGTTTCTGTGAGTTCGATTTTTGGTGTGGGACTGATTGAAAACCAAGTCAAGTCACGGATTTTTTATCAAATTTTATTTTCATGGATATTAACCTTACCTGTTAGCACAATTATTAGTGGAATCATTTATAGATTATTACAATAATAGTCACAGTCGTGATTAGTATATTTGTACTGTAATATCTGTTCTATCTGTAGCGGTGCTTGAGTCTGTAGGCAGATGTATGAGACGGTTGTTCTGGCTACAAGCAATACTAGCGTAATTGTACAAAAAAAAATTTCGTTACCAAAATTGTTACGAGTGTTCTGCCACTTTGGCATTACTTTATGATGATACTTAGTTAAGCTCCTCACACTACACCAAAAGCCGTACACGAATATGTTGTACGGCTTTTTATTTTTTTATTTTTGATCTTAAATGGCAATAAGGTTAAACTTTGACATAGCTCCTCGTCCTCAAGTCCGGGGAGTCCTTGATGCTTCTTCGGGTTGTCCTACCAAGATAGTCTTACCATCACTCCACATCCGGTCAATAACAGGTAAGTGACGGGGCTTGTATCCCGTTATTCTCTGTCAAATAACTCGTATTAAGTTAAAATTTCAATGCCAACTCAGTTATTGAGGTTAATTTTGAATTATCATACAGATTCTACAGTGTTTTAGGATACTTGATAATTTCGTTTAATTAAATCAACACTAAACTAGCCTTGACATCCTGGTTTTTTGATCCTTACCACCAAGAGCCAATCATCTCAGCCGCCGAACCAGCTTCTTGGCAATTCCAAATTCGTGCGGCTACACCTAATGATTTGGCTGGTATTGCCCAAATTATTGCCGAAAGCTTTCACGCACAAGATGGTTTCTGGGGATGGGCTTTTCCACTACTACGTTTGGGTATTTACGAAGACCTCAAACATCGCTTTTCATCGCCTGCACCTCATCATGTTTGTTTGGTTGCTATTGACACTACTACTGCTTCAACTCACAACTTAGTAGGAACTGTAGAATTGGGCGTGCGTTTTAGTGATTCCTGGAGACAGCCAGGCAAGAGTTTTCCTTACCTGTCTAATCTAGCTGTTCACCCTCAATACCGTAGACATGGTGTTGCTTCCGAGTTACTGATGAGCTGTGAAAAATTCTCTCATGAATGGGGATTTCAAGATTTATACCTCCATGTCTTAGAAAATAACCATAAAGCAAGAAAACTTTATTTCAAGTTGGGATATAAGATGCATAAATTAGAATCTTATTGGAATACATTTCTCTTCAGCCGCTCTCGTCAGGTATTGTTACATAAACATCTCAGTATAAAGGTGGATTGACGCACTCACCCGCATAAATGCTGTCAACTACCCACTCAATTTTTAACAATCTTGAAATCTTTGTTTTGCAAGGGTGATAAGAATTGAAATTTCTTACGCCACACTTCGTGGTAAGCGCAGCCATGTCCGTCAGCTTACATCTAAATAATTTATAGCAAATCCTTCATACATAAGATAAATGCTATGAGAAAACAACCGTAAATATACGCTGAATTCAATTTTTTCACCTGATCCTATATTGGTGTTGGAGAAATTATCTTTATCAAAACTTTAAGGAAGTTGAGTTAATTTTTGACGACAAATTTTACTAAATCCCATAGAATATGATTAATTATTTATTAATCATTTGTTACTTCTTTTGTGATCAAAAAGGGAAAAAATATCCCAAGTCTGATTGGAGTTCAAACAAGTTCCTGATTGAAGTACATAAGACTACCAAATTAACTGCTAGTTCGAGAAAACATGGATAGCGAAAGCTACCGACGCTATCAAGCCGCTATGGTATCAACTTATTACCCTGAAACTATTCTTCTGGACCATCCTGTCATGACAGATGGAACCGAGCAGTCATACGCATCAGAGATACTTACACTTGTGCATAGTGGAAAGGTTTTGGTTGTCAATAGCCGTAAACGCAATGGTTTAATACTCTTTAAGCGCTATCATGCAGAGTTTGCTGGTCCGGGTGCGGCTGTGGGCGGGAATTATGATCGTGATTGTGAAAGTGTGCTTCCCATAGGTAATTTGTCTTTATTAACTCCTGACTCTCATGAGGAGCGTCAAAAAGCTTATTTATTACGACGACAGTGGATTCGATTAATTAGGCAAATTACAGAAAACCCGCTTCCTCAGCAGCGAGTCCAGAAAATTTTAGATCAATTTGAACAATATTTTCCCCTAGCAACGGTGGATAAAATGCCTGATGTTGTCTTTGGACTTTTAGTAGGAGTATTGCCACAAACGGTCTGTAAAGTACGCCGTTTGGGCAATTAATCAAAATTCCAGATTTGCTAATGCTGCCTGTATTCTACTGATGGTGCGGCTATTTTCTTCTGCTGTGCCGATAGTAATTCGCAACCCGCCGCTAATTTCGCGTACAAGAGTGCCATTCACTTTGAGTTTTTGGTGAAGCTTTTTAAGGGTGGTGTTTTGTGTGTGTGTGTTATTGGCTGTGAGACGCAGGAAAATAAAGTTAGCATCACTTTTTGTAACTTGTAAAGCTGGATGTTGGGATAAAGCTGCTATAAGATTGTCTCGTTCCGCCAAAGTGGGGACAATGGTGGACAGTAGAAGTTGACGGTTTTGTATAGCAGTTAAGGCCGCAGCTATGGAGAAACTAGGAAGATTATAAGGTAAGCGGACTTTTTCTAAGATAGCGATCGCCTCTGGATGAGCAACACAATAACCCACACGCAGCGCTGCTAACCGGAAAGCTTTAGAAAAAGTGCGTAGAACTACCCAGTTAGGACGCTGTGCTAATTCACTAACTAAAGTTGTTTGACTAAATTCAAAGTAAGCTTCATCAATTACCACCAAAATTTGCTCACTTAAACTTTTTAACCATGATAATTCCGCCGCAGTTAAACAATTACCTGTGGGAGAATTAGGATGCACTACAAAAACCACCCGAATCGGCGGATTTTGAGTGTCTTCAATGGCAGATTGGGCAGCTTTTAAATCAATCTCAAAATTATCTGGATTTCTGTCTACTGTCACCACAGGAATCCCCAAAGTTTTGGCTAAAATTCCATACATTGAGAAAGTGGGATTGGCGACTAAAATGGAACCTTCTCCCCCCAGACAGGTAGCGATTAATAAAGACCGGATTAGTTCATCTGAACCATTGCCTATAGAAATATTGACACCAGTAAATACAGATGAAGTCAGTGATGCTGATTCATTCACATATTGAGCGATCGCCTGCTTAAGTGTCTCATGTCCACCATCAGGATAACGATTTGTTTCAATAACTTGCTGATACGTCCAAGCCAGTTTTTCTTTTAACTCTAGTGGCAAATCATAGGGGCTTTCGTTGGTATCTAGCCGATCCAACTGTACGGGAACTCCTGCGGCTGTATCACTGCTGGGGTGAGGTTTATAAGCGGTAAATTGGGCTAAGTCCGAACGGATAAAAGGAAGCATAGGTTTTAATTCGTAATGGGCTGCGCCCCTCTGCGCTAACGTAATTCGTAATTGAAAGTGAATTGGATTTATATTGTAGAGCTTCAGGGGAACTGGCAGAATAGGTGAATTTCTTGCCAAATTTCTGGCATGACGTTACCTAAACTGTGATCGCCGTCAAGTTCTACTAATTCTACCCAAGGACGCGATCGCGCAAATTCCCGACTGGCTGTAATGGGAATCACTTCGTCCTGTTTACCATGCAATATCAGAGTGGGTAGGGGACGTTGTAATATTTCTTCTTGATATTGCGCCGCATCTGTCACGAAATCATAACTTAGGGGCAAAGATCGTCCTTGCCCATAGTGGTGAATCATTAAATATTGTTCTTGTTGCCAACGCTGGATTTGTTCATCTCCTAGCTTGGGCAACCAATGGGATAAAAATCCAAAAGCTGGTGCTATTGACATCCTCCCCACCCTACTTCGTTGAGGGTGGGGATTCCAAAGATTGCTCTTTAGGTTTCCTCTTTCCACGAGTTGATTTGCTTGAAGGAGTTTCC